>JAZROS010000001.1:0-35150 GCA_045648825.1 Clostridia bacterium
CCTTGTAGGTATTAAAGAGCAGAACTCACAGGCTTTCTCTGTTGATGTTAAAAACGAAAAGGGAGAGATACTTAACATCCGTATTGAAGCATACGGTAAAGGTGCAAGTATAAGAGGGTTAAGTAACCAAGATAGACGACCTAAAATTATTGTCTTAGACGATATTCAGGATCACGAAGATGCAAGAAGTGAGACAGTAACAGAAACGGACTGGAACTGGTTTTTATCAGATATAAACTTCTTGGGTAAGACTGCCAGAATATTTTTAATCGGAAACAACTTAGGTGAGAGATGTGTTATTGAGAGAGTTATCAATAACGCAGAACAGTTGAAGTTTAAAGCCATCAGAATACCTGTTATGATTGATGGCAAGCCAACGTGGTCTGAAAAACAGAACATTGAAGAAATTGAAGAGGAGCGTGCTAACTATGCGGCTATGGGAAAACTTGATATCTGGTATGCAGAAAAAATGTGCCAAGCCCTTGCAGAAGAAAGCAGAATTTTTAAAGAAGAAGATTATAGATATTATTCACCTGAAAGGAAAGAAGATTTAATTAGCAGGTGTAATTTATATGCATGTTTAGATCCTGCAAGTTCGACTAATCCCGCAGCTTGTTATAGAGCAATTACGGTTACAGGTGTTGATGCTGAAAATTATTGGTTCGTGCTTGATTGTAAATACGGCAGGTGGGATAGCGCAGAAACAATAGACAAAATTTTTAATTGCGTTCTTACATTTGGGCTCAAAACTTTTCATATTGAAAAAGGTTGGTATGTGCAAGTTATTGAGCCTTTTCTTAATCAAGAGATGCAGAAAAGAAACATTTTCTTTAATGTAGTGCCTTTAGAACACGCAAAACAAGGAAGTAAATTAGAAAGAATTAAAATACTCCAACCAAGATTTAAAGCACATACGGTTTATTTTCCCGATAAAGCTGATTGGCTTTCTGAATTAAAAACAGAGTTAGCCGGTGTTACAAAAGATGAAATAAAGAGTGAATATATTGATTGTGTCGATGCTTTGGCTATGACAGAACAAGTTGCACTTCCGCCCGTTAATTCTAAAATCAGTTATAACGAAACATTTAAACGGGCTAAAATACAACGTGAACAACGTGCGCAGTCTTTATTTGAAATTGCAGGATATTAATTTATGGATGTAAACAAAGAAATTGATTATTGGGTGGAAACGGCGCATAACGACTTACAATGTTTCCCCTCTGATGAAGCAAAAGAAAGTGTTAAAAAGTTATTCAAGATACTAAACGAACAAGAACAACTTGCATATTATTTCTTAGAAGATAAAAAAGGTGTTATGGCTTACTGTATAACTCCTGATTTTAGGGGCGGTTTATGTGTAAATGAATTGTTTATGTATATTAAGCCTGAATATAGAGGTAGCATAAAATTATTTAAAAAGTTGGTAAATTATTTAGAACAAATTGCAAAAGAGCATAATTGTAGTGCAGTTAGGATAGCAAGCAATATAGGTTATGCAGATCAAAAAGTTTTAAGAGTATTGAAGCTTTTCGGATATGAAACAGATGTAGTAGTTAAGTATATGGAGTAAAAAAGTTATGGCAGTTATAACAAGCGGTATATTAGCAGGTGCAACCTTATCAAGTGTTATTGCAGCAGGTGCAACCGCAGCAGGTGCGGCAGCAACTATTGCCGGTTCAATCGCAGCTTCAAAGAAAAAAGATGCACATCAAGCCCGTTTCGATGCAGCAAAAGAAAGACAAAAAGCAGCAGAACAGGAAGCAGAAGCAAACAGAAGACGTGCATTGAGCGAAACTTCAACCGTGCAGACTTCTGCGCTCGGCAATACAGGCGGTACACAGGTTCAAAAGAAAACTATATTAGGTGGGTAAATAAATGGATTTATCAGCAGAAAAAATTGTTAAAAACTTTTCGGATTTAAAAAGTAGTCGTGCAGACTTTGATAGTTTTTATCAGGTATTGCATAACTATTTTTTTGTAGAGGGTTCTAATGTTACGGCTAAAAAGAATAAAGGAGCAGAAATAAATACTTTGCTTGATAGCACCTCTTTAGATTGTGGCGATGTTCTCGCTTCCGGCTTAGCAAACTATTTGACACCTGAAGCAAGTAAATGGATTTATTTAGAACATCCAAACCCCGCATTGAAAGACAATAAACAAGTTATTGAATGGATGCAAGATGTATCTGATGAAGTATTGCTCACATTGTCAAGAAGTAACTTTTATAACCAAATGCCTATATTTTATAAGGCAAGTGGTATTTACGGCACAGCAGGGCTATTCTGTGAGCGGGATTTTGATGATGGTGTAAGATTTTATAATATTCCTATCAAAAAGCTCTACTTGACCGAAGATGCACGGGAGAGACCGTCTGAATTTTATTTAGAATTTGAGTATACGGCAGAGCAGGCTCTCTCTCGTTTCGGTGATGCTTGCAGTCAAGAAATTAAAGAATGTTACGCATCCGGCAGAAATGACGATAAAAAGTTTAAGTTCTTATGTTATTTCGGTAAACGTTTAGAACGTGATCCCGATAAAATTGATACTCAAAATATGCCGGTTAGAATGGTTTGGGTAGATTGTAAGACAAGAAAACAAATGCAAGAAAGCGGTTTTAACTCTATGCCGTGCGTAGCGCATAGGTTTTACAAAAGACCGCAAATTGTTTACGGTTATTCTCCGGCTATGAAAGCTTTGCCTTATGTAAGGTTAGTAAACACAATGACTGATACGGTATTAAGGGCAAGTATGAAATCAGCCGATCCTGCGCTTGCAATTCCTGATGATGCTTTCTTAGGTATTCCGAACTTCAACCCAAGGCAAATTAATTATTATCAAAGAGGGAAACTATCGCCTAAAGATGATATATTCCCGCTCGGTAATTTCGGCAATCTTCAGGTAGGTTTAGCAGAACTTGAATACTATCAAAACCAAATTAAAAAATTGATGTTTGTTGATACATTCCAAGCTTTTGCAGACATAACAAAACAAATGACTGTACCGGAAGTAATGGAGAGAATATCAGAAAAAATGACCTTGTTAGGTCCTGCGGTAGGTCGGTTTATGAATGACGTATTGCAGCCATTAATAGAGAAAGTTGTATTTATTCTTTATGAAGATAACAGACTTCCTAAAGTGCCTGATGTGATGTTAGAGCAACCTGATTTTGAAGTTAAGTTTACAGGCAGATTAGTTCAGACACAAAGACAATCAGAACTTAATAATATTGTGAATGCAATAGGCATAACAGGACAGATAGCAGCTATGGCACCTGATGTATTAGACAAAATAAATACAGATCAAGCCGTAAATGATATCTTTGATATTTCAGGTGTATCAGCTAAAATATTGCGTTCAGATCAGGAAGTTCAGCAGTTAAGAGCACAGAGGGCACAAGCTATGCAAGAGCAGCAGCAAATGGCTATGCTGCAACAAGGCGCAGACATTTACAAGAATGCCGCAGAGGGAGATAGAATTGCAACAGAAGCACAGCAAAACGCATAGTTTTAATATAACAGATAGAAACGATATAGCGGAGTTATCACAGGCTTTAAAGGATATACAAAACAAATACCCTATTGTGTTTAATTTTCTTGAAACCTATTGCGGTTATGATACTGCATTATTATCTTTTGATCCCAATGAGATATGTTATTCACAGGGGAAACGTGATGTAATTTTGACTATAAAGACAATAATGAGGGCTGATATTTCACCTGATATTATTGCACAGTATTATAAGAAAACAATATAGGAGAAACAAAATGGCAGAAGAACCAATGACAACTGACACACCCGAAGGTAAACCGGATAATGTGGAAGCCGGCGGGGAACAACAATGGTATTCAAATTTAAGCGAAGAATACCGAAACCATCCAAGCATTCAAAAGTTTTCGGATGCAAACGGATTAGCAAAAAGTTATTTAAGTTTAGAAAGCCTTATGGGAAGGGATAAAATTCCTGTACCAAAAGGGGAAGATGATGTAAATGCTTGGAGTATGTATAATAAAGCGTTTAACATTCCAAGTAGTGCAGAAGATTACAAGTTTGAGATAGAAGGACAAGAAGCTAATTTAGATGAGTTTAAGAAGTTAGCGCATAAGTACCATCTATCAAATGATGTAGCGCAGCAATTACTCAATGCACATATAGAAGATTTTAAGCAATATGAGAATGCTAAGATACAGGCTTTTAATGCGCAAGCAGAAGAAGCAACAAAAGCTCTAAAAGCTGAATGGGGTATGAAGTACGATGAGAACCTGAAATTAGCTAAGAACTTTTTAGAGAAAATGTCGGAGAATAAAGAAGAGTTTGAATATTTCAATGACAAAATAGGAAATGATGTACATTTTATAAAATTACTTTCAAAAATGGGTAATTCAATATCTGAAGGTAGTTTAGGTGGTTTTGAAGGTCAAGCAGTTGGGTTTACTAAAACTCCTGCTGAAGCAAAAGCTGAACTCGATAAGATAATGAATGATCCAACAGATGCTTACTGGGCTGGTGCTCGAAACAGAAGAAACGATGCCAAGTATTGTAAAGAACATAACTTAACTTACGTTTCTGAAGATGAGCGCAAAGCTCGTGTAGCATATGTAAATTCTTTAATGCAAATGCAAGGATAAGCTATTGCCCCTTGAAAAGCATTTCAATCTCTGCCCTGAAAAGGAAAACAGAAAAAAATTATGTTGTTACGAAAAAATGAGGAGATTTAGAAATGACTTCTACACAATTTGAAGTTAGAGGACAAGATTATTCCCGCATAATACTTCCTCTAGCAAGACAAGAAAAATCATTACTCTTTGATAGAGTATATGTAAAACCTGATATTACAGGTAAATGTTTTTATCAGGATCAAATCGGTAAATGGGAAATGTCAGCAAAAACAACTGTAAACCCAGATACACCGCAAAATGATCCAAACTTGAGCAGAACTCGTGTTGATATTGCAACTTACAATGATGCAAGAATGTTAGACCGTTCTTTGAAACTTCAAGAGTTCTCTGATCCAATGAGCCAAACTTCTATCTGTTTATCATCTTCAGTTGGTATCCAGATGGATAAAATTATTTACAATGCTCTTGGTGGTACTGCATACAGGGGTGAAACTGGTGGAACTTCTGTAACATTCCCAGCAGCAAAAACTATTGCGCCTGATTTCGCAGGTAGTGGAACAAGCTCTGCTTTAACTACTACAAAAATCAGACGTGCTGCTAAGTTATTAGATGCTCAAGGTGTTCCTCACTATGATAGAACTTTTGTATGTTCTGCAACTGGTATGGAACAATTATTAGGTACAACTGTTGTTACTAACTCTGATTACAACTCAATCAAGGCTCTTGTAGCAGGTGAGCTTGATACTTGGATGGGCTTTAAATTTGTTGTATTGCCTGATGGTATTATCAATGTTTCAAGCAATATTGCAGATTACTTTGCATTCCAGAAAACTGGTATCTGCTTTGGTATGTTAGAAGAACTCTTCTTGAGAATAGAAGAAAGAGCTGATAAATCATACTCTAAACAGATTTACTATGAAATCAATGCAGGTGCTGCACGTCTTGAAGAAGCAAAAGTTATCAAAGTTAGATGCGATGAAAGTGTCGTAGTAACTGATGAAAGACAAGAAGGAGGTAACTAATGGCGACTGTTAATTCTGACGTTTACGCTGCTCAAGTAGCAGGACAAATTGCGCTTTCTCAAGGTGTTGCAGAAGCTGGCTTACACGTTGCAACTGCAACTTATGAAGCAAGCGGAGCAGCAGCAAATACTGTTATCAACCTTTTCAAATTACCGAAGGGAGTTGTAATACAGAACTTTGTTGTAGCACACGATGATTTGGGAACTGGTATCACACTTGATATTGGGGATGCAGGTGATATTGATAGATATGTAGATGGTGTATCCGTTTCAACTTCAGCAGGTTCAACCGTGGGCTGCTTAGTTGATGGTGTCGGTTATATTATCGGTACTGATACAGAACACGATGATACTTTAGTTACGGCTAAAATATTGGGTGGTTCTGCAACCGGTACTCTTAAAGTATCTTGCTATTACTCAATGTAGTTATGGGAAGGGTAGGGGGTAACTCCTACCCTTTTACAAAATATGCAAACTATCAAATTAAAAGATAAACCATTTTTAGTAATAGGCTCTTCAGGGCAAGAAGAGACTTTAACACAGGATATAGTTGATAACTATAACTCAATAGCAATCAATAAAAGCCCTTTTAAAGTCGATATTATATTCAGGTATGATGTACCAAATGACAATTTAACAAAGTTAGATATGTGCAATTATTTTTGTACAAACATAAAGTACAAAGATTACGAAAAATACCAGAACAATAAATGCAAGTTTTTTGAAAGTGAGTATAGGATTATAAGTAAAGAACTACCTGTACTTGGCTTTTACAGGTTCACAGTAACAGGTGTATTGAATTATATAGCAATAGTAAAACCAAAAGCGGAAGTATATTTAGCGGGGATAGATCATTCAAACAAGCAATATAAAGTACCTAGTGTAAGGGAATATATTGAAGAGTACGATAAACAAGGATTGTTAAAGATTTATCAAACAGATATAAACTCGAAAAATTGGAAACTTGAATACAAGGAAATTAATAAATGAGTAAATTAGAAATTATCAACAAGGCTCTGGGAATGCTCGGAGCTAATCAAATTAAAACACTTGAGGATCATACTCTGGAAGCTGAAGCAGGTAGGAAGATGTATCAAACATCTTTAGATAGTGTTCTTGCTGAAACTGATTGGACTTTTGCAATCAAAAGAAGTTTATTGCCGTTAGTTGAAGATAAGAAGCCAGCTTGGGGAGAAGGTAATTATTTTGAGCTTCCTGCTGATATGTTGAAAATAGTTGATGTTATGAATAGGAGGGTGTTCTGGAGAAGAGAAGGAAACTATATCTTTACTAATGCAAGTGAGTTTGGGTTGGTATATGTTTCAAGGTGTGTAGATCCTACATATTACCCTTCTTATTTCATTGATGCTCTTGCTGCAAAATTAGCGGTTGAAATGTGTTATCTATTGACTAATTCAACCGAAAAAACAAATGTATTGATAGAGCTTTACAGAGGGGAATATCTTCCTATTGCTAAGACAAAGAATGCAAGGGAAAAATCAAGCCCAGTTATAGAAGATAGTTACTGGGTAAATAGTACGTTAAGAAGTTATTGGGGATAATAAATAATGGCACACGTAGCTCCTATATATCCGAATTTTGCAAGAGGTGAAGTCTCTCCAATGATGTTTGGAAGGATTGATATTGAACAATATCCCTCTTGTTTAGATAAATGCAGAAACACATATATAAGACCTTATGGCTGCGCAACAAGGCTTACAGGTACAGAGTTTGTATCTGATACTAAGAATAGCGGTAAGGTAAGATTATTGAAGTTTGTATTTTCTGCAACTGATAGTTACATTATTGAATGCGGTGCAGGATATTTCAGATTTTATCAGAATGGTGCTGCGGTAATTAAAAGCTCATTTACTGCTTTATGGAATTCAGGACATTCTTATAAAGTAGGTGATTTTGTAAAACAAGATGATGTTTTATATTATTGCGTTGAGGATAACACTTCTGATATAAATTTTGCTGATGATTTAGATGCTGGTTACTGGGTAGCTCAAGATATTTATGAGATACCAAATGATTACTATGAAGATCAGTTAGATAGTATTCAGTATGTGCAATTAGATGATATTATCAAGCTAACTTGTTTACCACATAATGACGATAACACAACCGCAAGACCAAAAGAACTTATTAGAAAAGCTTCTGATGACTGGGAGTTTAAAGATGTAGAATTTAAAGAAGTACCTTACTTGGATAAAAATACAACTGATATAACACTTAAAGCTTCAGCAGTTACAGGTAATAGTATAACAATAGAAGCTTCAGAAGATTACTTTACTTCTTCAATGGTAGGTACAAACTTCTGGCTTGGTTTGAAAGTTACTGATACAGATACAAATAAAGATGTACAAGGTTATGTTAAAATAACTGCTTATACAGATGCTACACACGTTACTGCTGAAGTAAAATCAAAGTTAAGCGGTACAAGTGCAACGAAGTTATGGGGTGAGGGTGCATTCTCTGATTACAGGGGGTATCCTTCAGTAGTAGCTTTATATGATGGTCGTTTATATTATGCAAGAACACCACATCAACCAAGAAATGTTTATGGTTCTAAGCCTTATGCTTATGAGACTTTTACTCCTGCCGTTGATAATGAAGATGATGCAGGTATAAATATTGCGCTTGCAACAAATGCAAATGGTGATGGCTCTGATATAAAATGGTTGATAGGTGCAAGTTATCTGTTATGCGGTACTTATGGCGGTGAGTTTGTCATAAGGGGAACTGGTGATGGTGCAATAACACCTACTGACATATCCGCAAGGCAAAGAACAAACTGGGGTGGAGAACCTATTCAGCCGATTGTTGCAGGAACTTTCGTACATTTCATTCAAAGAAACGGCAATAAATTAAGACAATTTCAATACGATTTTTATTATGATAGTTATAAGGCGGTGGATTGTTCAATTTTCTCTGAACATCTGTTAGCAAGTCCTATAAAGCAAATGGCTTTACAGAAAAACCCTGATAGTATTATTTACTTAATGAGAGAAGATGGTAATGTAGTAATGCTGACTTTAGAACAGGATCAATCAGTTCAGGCTTGGAGTTTACTTGAAGAACTTGGTGCAAAAGTTGAAAGCATACAAACTATTCCTAGTTATGATGGTAATTATGATGAAGTATATATGGTAATGGCTAGACAAACTATTGGAACAACATTAAGTTATACAAGCTCTAATCCAAGTTTAACTATTACTAATAACTATACAGGTACAAAAGAAGTAGCAGGTACTGAAGTAGTTATATTGACTTATAACGGTACAAATGGTGTATGGACTGATCCTGCAAGTGATGCTCTTAATACAAAGTTTAGTGTAACAAGTCCTAATCCAAGTTTAAACCCTACATCAACTTATTCAGGAACAAAGTCAACTGCGGGAACTATAACAGATACTTTAGAATGTATTTATGATAATAGCAACCCAGTACCTTTTTATGATTATAAATTTCAAGTAAACAATTTTATTATAGAACCAAACGGCAATCCTGAATATGATGATAATTACGGTATTGTGTCAAGTTTTGCAAATGGTTATTATACTGTTAATTCAGGTATAGATGGTAATCCTTTTCTTATACAATTTAAAACTAATAGTACTGTAAACATAAACGATGATTATATATTTTATTATGATGAAGATAATTATATAAAATTAATCAAAACAGTAAACAAACCAAGTCTTGAAATGAAAGTACAAGGAAATGCTGCACTAACACAGGAATTAAAACTTGATACGTGGTATATAATACAATATTTAGGAATTATGCAAGGTTGGGTATTAGAAGAAAACGGCTCTACAATTTGGCAATCAGCATATACTTTAGGAGAAATGCCCGTAGAGAATGCTTGTATAGGTGCTAAACCTAATTATGGTAATTTTTCAGGGATGATGGATTTAAATGAAAGTTATATCGGCTTTAGTATTCCAAAAGGTAATCTGTCAATCATAAAAAGAGATTGGTTTTCACAAACTACACATAATATTGTAGATATAAACTCTAATAATTATAAGATAACTTTAGCAGATATACCATTACAGTATGATATTCTTACTTGTGTATGGAATACAGTAGCAGGTTATGCAATCCCTTCAGATTACGGTATAGCAATAACAGGAACACCATCTAACAATGATACTATAACCCTTACTTATGTTACTGATTTTAACACACCTGTAAGATTTATTGAAAGGATGATGAACCCTGTAACAACTGAAAACCCCAAAGATTGGTGGTATGTCAGAAGCGGTCTTAAATACGATGGTTATCAAAGAACAGAGGGAATTATCTTAACACTATCAGGCAGTACAGGAACTGTAACGGCAACTGCTGCAAGTTCTATCTTTACTTCTTCAATGGTAGGAAACAGAATACGGCTTGTTGATAAAGATTTTAATGTAGCAGGAGAAGGTACAATAACTGCCTATACAAGCGGTACAGTTGTAACTCTTGAAATTACTACATACTTTGAAAGTATTGCTATACAAGGCGGGCAATGGGGTATATCTACTGATACGCTTTCAGGATTAGATCACCTTAACGGCAGAACTGTTCAAGTATATGCCGATGCAAAAGAACAAGCAACAAAAGTTGTTACAGATGGCAGCATAGATATTGATGATGCTTTTGTAGCAGTTGTAGGTTTACCATACAGAAGTTATATAACTACAATGCCTATGGAAGCCGGAAGCCAGAATGGAACTGCAGTAGGCAAGAGAAAAAGAATATCTGAAATGGCTATAAGAGTTTGGAACTCTATTGGAGTAAGAGTAGGAAGAGATTTAGATAATCTTTACGAAACTATCTATGAACAAAAAGAGCCGTTTACAGGAGTGATACCAAATATAAAATACAATCAGGGCTGGGTTTGGGATGCAAATATAACTGTTGAGCAATCACACCCGTACCCGATGAATATATTATCAATAGCACCAATAGTAACAGAGGTAGATAAATAATGGGAGTAACAGCAGCTTTAAATGGTTTGAGTGCAATAGGTTCAGCAGGTAACGGGGCAGGTGCTTTAAGTTTAGGAAGTGCGGCTATGAGTGCGGTTGGAAGTATTGCACAGGGATTTGCGGGAAATAAACAAGCGCAACAAAATGCAGCAATTTACGAAGCGCAAGCAAAAAATATAGTAGAAGCCCAAAAAATAACGGCTGAACAATACAGAACAAAACAGAATGTATTGAGAGGGCAAGCAACGGCAACGGCTGCAAGAGCGGGCTTGAAAATATCAGGAACAACTGCAAGCAGTATTTCTCAAAGTATTATGCAATTACAGATGGATAATTCATATGAACAATACAATCTTGAAGTACAAAAGCAAAAAGCTTTAAGTAATGCAGCTTTGCAACGTTATCAGGGCAGAAATGCGCTGATGAGCGGGTTTATGAATGCGGGCAGTACGGCTTTAAAGGCAGGTATTGATTACCGTGATAAGTATTGGAAACCTGCCAATAATAATAACGCACAGGGCTTAAAGTTAAGTGGTGGTTTTGCCCCTATAACAAATCAGCAGACTTTTAGCGGTTCAAACTTTATAGCATAAGGATATTAAATTATGGCACAATTACCAGTTTATAGACAACAAGGGAATATTACAATAGATACACCGGCACAAGTGAGAGATATAAACACTTATGCTCAAGGTGCTATGGGATTGCAAAAAGCAGGGAATGCTTTATATGAACTTGCTGCAAAATGGCAAGAGAGTAAAGATGCAGTTGAAAATCTTGATGGCAGAAACAAGTTAAGTTCAGGTATATCTGCAATACTTGATGAAGCAAGTAACTATAACGATTATTCAACACCTGAAGAGTTAAGCCAGAAACAGGCAGAACTAACCCAGAGAATGAATAATCTTGTACCTAGTATTGTTTCAGGGTTTTCTAACAATCAGAAGGCAAGAGAGTTTGAAGCTAACGGACAATTCGCAACACAACAAAATATTTATAAACTTGAAGATATTTTCAGGCAAAAATATGGGGATATGTATAATGCAAGTTTACAGGACATCGCAGATCGCTCATTGAGAAGTTTTACACAAACTGGTAACGAAGCATACAAGCAAGAATATTTTGATGCTCTTGATACAGGTATTAAGGCAGGATATATAAATAGAGCGCAAGCAGAAAAATTAAAACTTGGTACAAATGATTGGAATTATGAGTATGTATATTCACAAATACTTAATAATCCATACTTTAAGGCAAGCCCTGAAGTAATGGAAAAAATCGATCCTGTAAAGCAAAGAACTTTAAGGAACTTTCAAAGGACAGAACAAAAGAGAGCGCACGCAGAAGCTTTACAGGTAGCAACAAATGATTATTATCTAAACCCTACGCAGGAAAACTTAAATAAGTTATACAGACTTAATCCTAAGTTAAGGGGATCAAAACAATTAGAAACAGTTAGAGATAGCCAGCCAAATTACAATGCTATTACTACAATAGAGGGGATGAGTGAAGCTCTCGGAGAAGTAAAAGAACTTGCTGCTATGGATGTTTCAACTCCTGAAGGGAAAAGGGCTTATGCACAAAAAGCAGCTCAAATAGGTTATTCTATCAATAAATTACAAAAAGATGGAACTATATCTGAAAAAGATTATAGAAACTTATACAATATGATCTATAAAGATATGATGGATGATAACTTTAAAGCAAAGTTAAATAATATGCCTGATTTATCTAAAGAATGGTATAGCGAAAATTACAAAAATCACGCAGTATTACAAACAGAATTTATTAATGCTAGCCAAGAACTGAACAGGCTAAAAAATATGCCAAATATGAAGGGGAGTGAACAACTTAAAAAAGCTGAAGCAAGATACAAGCAGGCTTATAAAGCTAAAAAATATTATAACGATCTTGCAGTAGGTGGTATAAATGCTTTAAGAGTTCAAAATGCTCCAGAAGGTGTAAACCAAAAAATAAAAAATCTTGAGAGACAAGCCTCTGAAAATATGCTCAAAGCATATATGGCAGGTGATATAAACTTGGCTAATCAGATAAAAGAACAGTTTGGGAATGATATGGTAAGAGCAAAATACTGGAACATCCCAGCTTTACAGAAAAAGAATTTAAAAGCAGGGGATAAATTTGTAGTAAATGGTAAGGTATATTCTTATCAAGGTTTTAGTAAGAATGATGTAATAGTAGAGGTTCATTGATGGAAACATTATTAGAAGAAGCGTTAAATGCAAGTAAAAGCGATACTACACAAATGCCTAAATACTTGCCCCTTTCAACTGCACAAAATATTGAAACTGTATCAGCTTTAAATGAGAAAGTGCAAGCTCCTTCATATAAAGTGGGTACTGCTGAAAGATTTATGCGTGGTGCAGGTAATGCAGTTGCGCAAATGTCTCTTATTGCTCCAGCTTTACAGTTGTATGGAGAAGAAACTCAACTGGGTTTGGGTGGCTATTTCGGTGCTAAAGAAGAATTTATTGATAGAAAAAAATTAAATATAGCAACATTACAGAGAAACCTTGTAGCTCAACAAAGAAACCAAGCAAGAGATATAGATGCAGAAACTGCTGATAGCTGGGCTTTTAAAATCGGTTCTGGTATTACAAATCTGGGTATGATGGCAATAGGTGGCGGTGTAACTTCGGTAGCAAAAGCGGCAGGGATGACTGCTGCAAAGGCTGCGGTAGTAGGTGCAACTGCTGGTATTGCAAGTGCTATTCCTCTTGAAAACATTGAGCAGCAATCAGATAGAATAAAGTTTGATGAAAAAGGTAATGTAGATACTTCTAATATAACTCCTGAATGGGCGAGAAAAGCCGTAGGTGGAGAAACCTTTTATATGGCTGGTATGGGAATATTAGAAGCTAAAGTAGGTTTGTTTAGAGATTTAAAACAATGGCAAAAACCTATACCTTTTAAAAATAAACTATTTAAGAATTTATCTGTACCTGCAACTCTTGCAGTAAAAACTGCAATAAATGAAGGTGTTACAGAGAGTTCTCAATCTTTATTATCTACTGGCATACAACTTCTTGAAGGCAATATAACCTTATCTGATTTACCAGATAGATTACAACAGGCTTGGCAAGAAGGTATTATTGCTATGCTTTACGGTGGTGCAACTGGTACTGCGGTAGGTATTAATCAGGCGCAGAATGTAAAAAAAGGACTTACAGAAATAATTGAACCTGTAATAAAAGATCCTGAAATTACAGAGCAAATTGTAGATGCTATATATGATAGCGGAACTGCTGAAATGACGAATGTCATTTCAAAAGAATTAGAACTCTCATCAGAATTGAATACAAAGCACGGTGCAATTTATGACACTATGCAGGGTGCTATTTATGATGCAATCAATAATGCGGGTGCTTTTCAGGGTGTAGAAGAAGCAGAGATTGCTCAATATGTATCTGACACTTCAAAGATGTTTGCTAATCAGGTTCTTGCGGAAGCAAATAAAAGAGGGGTTTTAATTGATGAAGTTTTAAAAGCAAGCGATATAAAGTTTGAAAACGGCAAGATATATATGCAAGCAGGTAAAGAGATTATTGCCGAAACTCCTGCCGTGAGTGAAGAAAAACCAAAAACATTACTTAATTATAAGCAAGAAATATCAGCGCAGAAATTTGAAAAAAAGAATTTACCCGATGTAATGAAAGGTGCAAATAAAGGACAAGTATTTACTTGGAAACCAAGCGGCAGCCTTGATAATGATATTGTTTATGCAGAAAGAGATTTTAACAGTATTATAAGTGAGATATATAAAAACCCGTCTATTGCGGATAATGAAACAGAAATAGACAGATTAGAGAAAAAAGTAACTCAAATAACAAATAAATTACCAAGTGAGCCTACACTTATAGAGCCTTATTATGAGAAGTTTTACAATGCTATTAATAGCGCAAAAGAATATAATAATCTAAAAAAATCAGAAAACCCCGATACTAAACTGTTACAAGAAGCAAATAAACTTTATCAAGAAATGGAAGAAATTGATAAAACAGGTACACCGTACGATAAGGAAATCATAAATATCAATGGTGTTGAAAGACCTACAACTAATTCAGAGGGCAACGCAATAGCAAAAACAAAAGAAGCTATTGAACATTTTTATAAATGGTTTGGTGATAGCAAAGTAGTTGATGAAGATGGCAGACCTTTAGTAGTTTATCACGGTTCTGTTAATACCTTTGAAATTTTTGATAAAGGCAAAGCAAACCCTGAAAGTGATATGGGTGCAGGTTTTTATTTTACGGATAATGAGATTGACGTTGATTCAAATTATTATGGTGGTGGTGCTGATTTCGATAATAAGGTTGCGAGGCTTGCTGAAAGGATTTCTGAAGAAGAAGAAATTGACTATGAAGAGGCAAAAGAAAAGGCAAAAGAGCAGTTGTTTTCTGAGCCGACAAAATTCGAGGTTTATTTAAAAATTAAAAATCCTTGTTATGTCGGGGATAGGAAAACTCTTCTCGGTTCTGAAATTTTTGATGATATAAATATAAATGAAGAAGACTACGACAATTATGACGATTATGAACAGGCACGCTATGAGGTAGAGGAAGAGGCTCTTCAGACTGTTTCATACGATATTGATGACGCTTTGAGCGGCTTATTAGATTACAACGATATAGAAAGAGCAAGAGGGATTCTATTCGAGGGTATATATAACGGGGGTATAACTCTTCAAGATTTAAAAGATAAATTGAATGAAGAATATTTCGAGGACAAAGAAACCGGCGATATTGTCGGTAATGAAGTCGCACGAAGAATTGTTGAGGCTTTAGGTTATGACGGTATTATTGATAATTCCGTTACCGATAAATTCGGCAATAGGGGTTTGGCAATGGAAGAGGGTACAACTCACTATATTGCCTTTGAGCCTACACAAATCAAATCAGTTGATAATCAGGGAACTTTTGACGAAAACAACCCGAATATATATATGCAACTCAAAAACACACCGAAGCAGCCAAAAATATTTAAGGGTGCTTTTGATGTTTCAGCTAAAGCAATAGAACTCTTTAAGGATGCTGATTATTCAACACTTCCGCACGAACTTGCTCATTATTGGCTTGATAATATGTGGGGTTATTATCGTTCAGGTAAAGCAAGCGAAGCTTATACAAATAACTTTCAAGGGGTGCTTGATTGGCTTGAAGTAAAAGATAATCAGATAAACCTGACAAGAGCGCAGCAAGAAAAATTTGCAAGAGGTTATGAAAAATACTTGCTCAATGGTTATGCGCCAAATGGACTAATTCAGGGGGCTTTTGATGATTATGATAAATGGCTTCAAAAAGTCTATAACGATGCAAGAGAATTAAAAGTAAAACTAACACCTGATGCAATAGAGTTCTTTGATACTATGACAACGGGCGAACTTCTTGAATATGACGTACCTGAAACGCAAGCCCAAATCAGAGAAAAGAACATTGAGCAGATGAATAAAGACATTGAAACTGCTCGTAAGTTTGTTGTAGAGAAACAAACTCAATACAATAACTTTGACGGTGGAAATGCTATAACAAAAGATACTGTTCCTGTTACGACAGAGGGAGAGAAGAAACAATCAAGAGCATATACAAACCAAGCAAGCATTTTAGGAATAGCAGAAGAACTTAATTATAATAAAGCTGATATTGCTGAACAGAACAAACTTGCATCTGAATACGTTAAAAACAATCTTGATGAAGCAAGGCAAGTTGTAAACGGCGAAAAGGAAGCACCTAGCGATATATTAAAGAATGCTATATATAATGCGTACTTAAAAGAAATGCTTGCAATAGGTGATAATGAAGCATATGTTAATGCTCTCAAAAATCAATCGTTAGAATTGACAAGGGCAGGGCAAGAAATCGCATCACAAAGAGGGGCTATCGAAAATATATTTAATAGTGCTTATTGGATTAGACGTATTGAAAACCTGAAGAAAATGAAACTTGCAGGGCAGAAGTTTGGCGGTGTTACAGGACAAGAAACAGAACAAGCATTAAGCAAAATGAATGACTTTATAAAAAATAAAGTTGAAGCAGTTATGCCTGAATTTATGAAAGCAGAGCCGGAACAACAAAAGAAAATTGCTGAAAAATTATCAAAAGAAATTGCAGCAGAATTTAAAGTAAAACCTGATACAAAATTATATCAGACAATGTATGAGCCAAGCGAAGTCAGAACCCGTACAAATGCTTATAACTATATTTACAGATATATCAACGGGGCTTTAGGGTTAGACCTTACAAGAGAACAATATAATGAAATTATTGCCAAAACTATGGCAATACAGAAATCTATTGAAACAACCCGAAACAGAAACGGCAACCCTAGCGCATTATTCTTTAAAAACATATCTGAAATGGAAGCATACGCAAATAGTATTGAGCCATCTCCGGCACTTGCAATTTTAACTTCAACGGTCGGCAGGGGCAATATGTTATTCTCACCTAAAACTATTGCTTTAAATATTGAAAGTAACATTGTAAACTTCTTTACTGAAGCAATAACAAGAAGAATACAAAACGGTGCTGTTAGTATGGCGGTTGATAATCAAGCTATTAGAGATTACCTTGCTTATTCAAGAGAGGTATTTAATACAAGTGGTTATCAAGTATCTTCAATGCCAAGTTTAGATCCGACAACACAAATATTATCAGAAAAAATGACGACAACGGCAGGTGATAGAGTTGTAGATAAATTAGGCAGGTTCTTTGAACAAACTATATTTAAATACGGTTTAGGTGCGCCTGATTTATTCTTTAAAGATATGACTTTTGTAGATACTGCAAATATTTTAGCAACAAAAGAAGCAAAAGGAGATACAAAGAAAGCAACTGAATTATTTAAGGATATTTGCTTAATAGAGCCCAAAACTGCTAAGGGCAAAGAGTTAAGAGAAATCGCAATCAATGAAGCACTTATTGCAACTTATCAGAACAAAGGGAAAACATCAGACCTTGCTTTAGGTATAAGAAACGCAATCAATAAGGCTTCAGGTTCTGCAAATATAGGTGATATGTTAAGCCCATTCGTTAAAACTCCGGCTAATGTAATAGGCTTAGGGTTTGATTATTCTATGGGCGGTTTGGTAGCTTTAAAAAATATTCAAACAATTTATAATGACATTCAAAACGGTACATTTACAGATACTACAAGAAAATCTTTGCGCTCTCTTGCAAGAAACGGTATAGGTTTTGTTGTAGCAGCACTAATTGCAAATATGATTGATGATGATGATTACATTCCCGAATATGCTTTATTAGACCAAAAGCAAAGGGAACTTGTAAAAATGAAAGGCGGTGTATTTAATTCCGTAAAAATAGGGAATAAATATATAAGTCTTGACTATTTCGGTCCTGTGGCTATGCCTTTAGTATCTTTCTTGAATGCTAAACGTGGTTATGATGCTAAAAATAAAGTATGGAATTACTTCCAAGGTTCAGCTTATCAGGCTTTAAAATTGCCTGTAATTGGTGATATTAAGAGTTTATTAGAGGGAACAGGAAGAACTTTAACAAAAGATGTTGATGAAAATATCAAAATGGCAGAAGATGCGGCTATTGATTTTATTTCTTCCCGCTCAATACCTGCAATAGTAACTGATATAGCAAAAATGACAGATGAGTATGAGAGAGAAACAAATAATAATGCTATAAACAGATTAAAGAGTAAAATCCCTGTCATTCGTGAAGAACTTCCTGCACAGTATAATTACGGCACAGGCAAGCCAAGAGAAACACAAAACCCGATTAGTCAGTTATTGGCAGGTGCAAGAATAAAAGATGAAATAACAAGTCCTGTTATCAGAGAAATAGATAAACTGCTTGATAAAGGGGAAAGTATCACCTTACAAAAAGTAACTAAGAGCGGCAAGCTTGCAGGGCTTTCAGATAATGACAAAGTAAAAGCAGAAAGAGAATTCGCAAAAATATTTGCTACTAATGTGAACTTGTTAATACATACACCTGAATATAAAATGTTAAGTGATGAAGAAAAAGCAGTAAATATAAACAATATCAGATCTCTTGCGGTAGGACAAATAAAAGCTGAATATGGCTTAGACAATAAAGAAAAATCACCGAAAAGAAAAAAACTTACTAAAAAACTACAATAAGGGGATAAACAATGCTAACAAGAACAGATGATACGAATGCTTTCGGACAAGACGAACTATTAAGGATTAATTTTAGTGTACCTGAAGGGCAAAGTGTAAGTAAGGCAATACTTATATGCGGTGCTTTAGAATTGACTTTCGAAGATCCTGTAAGCCCTATAAGGGTAAACCTTACAGGAGAACAAACTGCAATACTCAAAGATAATAACTGCTGCAATATTGTTTTATACGATGCTAACGATAAACAGATAACTATACCTTGTATAGCTGAATTTAAAACTAGGGAAGGTGTATTATGATAGAAATAAATGTAGAAATACCAGAGAGAGAAGTTATTGAAAGTACAGTTACTATCAATGCCAAGCCTGTAATAACAAGTGTTACGGCTTCAGTTGATAACAACGTAGGTACACCCAATGTTATTGTAACTCAAACAGGTACAAATACAGAGTTCAGCTTTGATCTTGCTTTTGAAAATCTTAAAGGTGATACAGGAGACCAAGGGGAAGATGGAGTAAGCGTAACTGGAGTATCTTTAATATCAACCGTAGGGGTTGAAAAAACTTATAGAATGACTTTTTCAGATGGTACATACTTTGATTATGTTATAGTAGATGGAGGTACAGTTGATCAGACATATAATCCTACAAGTGCTAATGCTCAAAGTGGTGTCGCTATTGCAGGTGCAGGGTTTGTAACTACAAATACAAATCAAAACATATCCGGATATAAAAACTTTACTAATGGTTTTGTTACATCAGGCATAACTTGTAATAATTCAACTTTTACGATTGGTGTAAATAATAAATTGTTAATGGGATGTAGTTCTTCTGATATTAATATTGGCAATGGCGCAAGAACAATAACTTTTTTACCGCCAAGCGGACAAACAAGACCATATTGGGGAAGTTCAAACAATACACTTGCTTTGAGTTCTGATATCCCATCAACTGCTAATTTTGTTAACAAAGCGGGCGATATTATGAGTGGTGATTTAACAATAGCTAAGTCTAAACCTGTTTTGTATTTAAAAGATACATCACAGACGGCAGGGATAACACCCGATTTACAACGGCTTAATAGAATTGTATTTTATGATAACGCAGACAATACACTAGGTTATATACAAAACGAATATAACACAAACGGCACAAGAAATTTACGGTTTAATGTTCGTAATGGTAATCAGAGCCAAAATACTAATTTAATAATAGGTTATAACACAGACGATAATCCTTATTGTCAATTTCCTAACACAACTTGTGTTGATGGTCAATGGGTTAGCAGTAATTCTAATTTAGTTACATCATCATCTTCAACCGCTTTACCTACAACAGATGATTTAACTTATGACTTATCAACATATCTACCAGCAGATGCTTCTACTTACGATTATGAAGTAGCGGTTGACGGTGTTGTTTATTCGGGCAGTACAAGCGGTAATAGGTCGTTTTTAGTTTTACAAGGTATATTTAAAGAGCAGATTTGCGCAACTATTGCTAGAAGTAATGTAAGTTACAGGGAAGGCGGCTTTGGGTTATTACCAATATCACATACGGACAGAACCTTAACTATCGTTAAAGATGCTAACAATACAGGAACATTTTCTCTTAACCTGCGTGGTTACCGTAGATTAGGAACTAATCAATAGGAGGTTTTATGGAATATTCAGTATATATAAACGGTGATTTTATCGAAGTTACAGAAGAATTTTACAATAAATACAATGAAGATAGCAGACAGTTTATTTATGATGGTGAGAAGTTTATTGATAATCCTGACTACCCCGCAATAAAAGAGCAGGAAGAAAGGGAAGCTCTTAATAAGTTGTCATTGACCAAACGTGAAGTGTTTCTTGCTTTATACAAAGATAAGGGTATAACTCCAGAACAGTTAAAAGCAACTATAACAGATCCTGAAGCTCTAATAGAGTTTGAGTATGCAACTGAATATTTTAGGGGTAACCCTTTAATAGATGTTTTAGGGAAGCAACTTGGTTATAGTTCTGATGATTTAGATTACTTGTTTACAAACGGAGAATTACCATAATGCAAATACAACCAGTATCTAATATAACCTTTGGCTATCATAACAAATTGAAAACACTATACAAAAAAGGTTTATTAGATGTGGAGTATGGCTTCTATGGTGATAAACTAACTAAAAAGAATGTAACCTTAGAACACTTACTGCCGATATCAAAAGGCGGTAAAACGGAATTAAAAAACCTTGTTTTATCATCCGCTAACAAAAATCAGGAAAGAGGGGTACAACCTTTATCAGAAATGCTGAACTGGGAACACGCAGGGAAGTATCTTGAACAGTTTAGGGATGTAAAGCTAAGAGATTTTGATGGCAATAAGTATATAGAAACTATTTTAAATACAATCAAACAACTTTTAAAGGAGGGCTTATGAAAAAATTAGTATTAGTATTGGCAGTATGTTTATTAGGCGGTTTATCTGCAATAGCAGAACCTGTTCAGGATATAGACAATAACCAAACTTACTTAACTGCTAACTTTCAAAAACAACCGAAAAAAGACAACAAACAAAAAATACATAATCACTTTTCATTTTTCGTTATCAACGTTCAAATTAATGGAAAGGTTGAAAATATACCCGATAATACTGCCCGATAGTATTGAAATTAAGGTTATATGGGAATTTTAAAAATGATAGAATGGTATAGAGATAAAAATTTATTGATAGAATTTAGCGACAAGCCACAAGTTGCTATGCAATATGCTTTACCCTCTATGACTAAAGAAGAAAAACTACGCATCGAAAAATACCCGTTTATAAATAAACGCAATCTTGATGTTCATATAGTCGATAAAGAGGGCTTCCATTATCATTTTACCGTGCCAAAAGCTTACTCTTGGGATGGCGCAACTATTCCCCGCTTTTTATGGCGGCTGATAGGCGCAAAAACAGACAGTAAATTTTTAATACCGTCTATGATCCACGATGTATTATGCGAAAACCATAACTACGTTGAAAATAACCGTTATTTAGCAGATAAAATTTTTGAAAGATTACTATACGTTTCAGGAGTACCGGCTTTTAACAGATGGCTTATGTTTCACTCCGTTGATAATTTTCAAAAGTTTTGCCATTGGGGGGATAAATGAATTACGAATTATTAGCAATCTTAGTAACAGTAATTATTCAGGGGCTTTATGTTGCTTATAGAATGGGAAAATTTGAAGAAAAATTAAACCTGTTAGAGAAAAAGCAAGATAAACACAATAACTTAATTGAACGTATGTACAAGAATGAAACTGATATTAAAGTATTGCAAGAGCAATATAAAGTTGAAAAACACCGAGTAAGCGATTTAGAGGAAATAATAAAATGACATTGAATTTTAGTATATCAGAATTGTTACATAGCGATATTGCTAATGTGTATCATATTAATAACAAAACATCGGATCCCGTGCATCTTGATAATATGTTAAATCTTATCTTTTATGTGCTGCAACCACTTAGAGATATTGTGGGCTGTCCTGTTATCGTTACAGGCGGTTATAGAAGTAAAGCCCTATGGCAAAAATTAAAGGACTTAGGAAAGAACCCAAGCACGACATCACAACACCTTATAGGGCAAGCGGCAGATATAGACGTGCCGCAGAAATATTTGTGGGAAGTATTTAAAATAATAAGAGATAGGTTGCCTTACGATCAGCTTTTATATGAACACGATTTAAAAGGCAATAAATGGATCCACGTATCATATAACCACGGGAAGAATAGAAAACAATGTATTGATAATTACGAAGCATAATAATCACTTCTTTACTATATATTTTCTTTTTAAATCATCCTTTTTAAATCCCCTTGTTACGGCAAGGGGTTATTTTTATGCAAAAAAACCGGCTATTACTAGCCGGCTCAATCCTAATTATTCGCGGTAATTATCTTACCTAAAATAATTGTAATATAAAAAAATTGTTTGTAAAGAAATGATAAAATTTTTTCCTTAATTTTTTCCTTATTTCTATAAACTTTATAAAATTTGTAAAATTTGTTAAAAAATAATTTTCAAAATATTATTGATTTTTAGCCATTTTATAAACTTTATAAAATCTGTAAAAATAACCTTTTTAAAATTCCCAAGGTTGACGTCGCGGGTTCGATCCCCGTCTTCCGCTTTTTTGTTTAGCCACTTATAGTGTGCCTTTTCGGGAATGGTATAACGTTTGATTTTTCTACCACTAAATTTTTTTCCTTATTTTTTTCCTTATTGCTAAAAATCTGATTTATAGCAAATTGGGCTGAATGCACCATATCAACATTGTTTCGGGCATATACATCAAGTGTCATCTGTACCTTTGAATGTCCTACTTGATTTTGTGCAAATTTCGGACTTAAGCCGGAACTTAAAACCATATCAATATATGTACCCCTTAAATCGTGCAAGCGTACTCTGTAATTGATTTGTGCAAGTTCTTTAATTTTTCCCCAAGTCCTACGGTTAAAGTTGTTACCGTCTATATACCCGCCTGATTTACTCGGGAATAAGATATCACCTTGTAAGGTGTCTATATGCCTTTTTAAGACGTCTGCCAAATCGGGGAACAAATATATCGTTCTGTTGCTTTTATCCGTCTTAGTCTTTAAAATAAGCCGTCTTCTGATACATTGTTTGTTAATTCGTACAGTTAAGTTATCTAAGTCTATATCTGATTTCTGCAATCCAAATAATTCACTTGACCTTAACCCTGTACCTATAAACAGATATAATATACAATATGTCTGATAATCAAACTGTTTACGGGCTATATCCAAGACTTTATGAATAAGGTTTATGTCTAAATGATGTACTTCCTGTTTATGCACTTTCACGGCATCCACAAAGTTAAATTTGTTTTCGGTTAAAAGCCGTTTGTGTATTGCATAATTTATAGCAGCTTTACACATCTTTAATACGTAACAAGCACTATTGCTATTAATACGTTCAATATCATCAATAAACCGTTGCAGATACATAATGCTAAGCCGTTTATAGCTTTTATTCTCAATCGGTTTTATGTATTTATCATAATGTACTTTATAATTATATTGCGTTGTTTCGGCATATTTTAATATCTTTGTTTGCCAAATATCAAATATATCTTTAATATTTAAATCATCATTTATTTTGTCTTTATAGTCTGCTAGGTGATATTGTGCTTCGGTTTTTGTCGGATAAGATCTGCCGGATGTTCGCTGCTTGCCGTATTCATCATAAAAGGTAATATAATATTTTACCTTTTCTTTACCGTCTTTTGAGCGGTATTTAATACGTTTTATGCCCGCCATTTCTTTACCCTCTCATCCCTAAACTTTAATAAATCAGCTTCTTTTATGGCTCTTCTGCCCCGTTTATCATAACAAGGTATTTCCTTTTCTAGTACGCACCATTTATATATAAAGCCGTACTTATAGCCATATTTTTTGCTAACTTCGTCAAAAGTTAGTAAGTCATCTGCGTAATCACTCTTGCGTAATTCTATAACATTTTGCATTTTTCATCTCCTATTTTATATATTTTCATAAAGTTTTGTTAATTAATTTGTAAATCACTTTCTACTTCGTTACCCCAAACATCCCAACCGTCAGTTGTATTTCGGGCAAAAAGTTCAACTCTCGGTAAATCGCCAACTAATTGAACTATTTTATCTCTCACTATGTCAGGTTTTTTAGAATGCTTCCCTATCGGTTCAAGTATAATTTGTGATATTTTATTATTAATTCTTTTCGGCTTACCTTTTACAGCAATCAGACAAGGCTCTGTGTTCCCTCTTGTCCATCTTCCTAATCCAAAGAATATATTTTTCTTTTGAATAAATAAGGGATTATCAACGGATTTATTCAATTTAATCCATTGAAAAGCTATTGTTTTATATTTGAACCCCCAAGCATTAATTAATTGCATAGCTTCTTGAAGCATAGGATAGGTAGTCCAAAGAAACAATATACAATCATCGGCCGCAATTTCATTTATCGGCAATTTACAAATATCTTCAATATTCATCGTGTTGTAATGATGTTCGCAAGCACCATTACATTTACGGTCATTATATCGCCACGGTGGATCTGCGTAAATAATATTATATTTTTTCATTTATAACCTCTTCCCGCAACATTCACATACTAGGCCGCCGTCAGGCTCAATACACCAATCGTGCAAGCCTAACAGGCATTTAAACCATTGAATTATTTTCATCACTTACACCCCTTAAAAAATTCTTCAAATGCTTTTTTATCCCGTATTAATCCGATGGGATAGAACACATTTTCATCTTTTCTACTGTATAAAAGTGTCATACTTTTGTTTCTTAGCTTAGTTACCCATAATGTGCCGTTGCTAGATGTGAGAGCAAACCCCTTATATTTATTCAATTCTTCAACAAAATCAAAGTTGTTCATCTATTCGCACCCCTGTATCTCTAAAAGTTCAAGTATTTGCCTTGCAAATTTTGCTTTACTCGGTGATAAATACCTTTGATGTACGCTATCATAGAATTTTGTATTTACTTGTTTGCACAAATCCACAATCTGCTTCAAAACGCAGTCTGTGATGTCTTTACATAATTGAGGATTATCTCGTGTAGTTCTATAATCATCACAAAGTTTTGACATCTTTAAGATTGCAGGACAATTCTTCACTATATAGCTCATTCCAATATCTCCTTTATTTGCTTACGTTCTTCTTCTGTTAGGTCTTGCCAAAGGGTATTGACAAGTCCTGCGATTGCATATTCAAAAGAGCCAAGATTTGTCGCTCGCTTACTACAAGTTATTCCAAAATCTTCATCATAAGTCGGATTTATCCCTGCGTGCCAACCACCAAGATTTTTGCATACTACAAAATTCTGTCGTGCCAACCACTTAATCAACTCAATCTGTTTCTCGGCGGTGAATTGCGGGTATTCTGCATTCTCACAATAAGGCATCGCATTTTCAATATGTGCTTTACAATCTTTGCAATATAATTCATTATTTGAACATATTTTTGGTATTTGCTTTTTGACTTCTGCATTCTCATACATCTTTTCTATTTCGCTCATTGGTTTGCTCCTTTACTTCTGATTTATCAAAGTTTTTAGATTTAGCATCAGGATTATCGTGTTCATCTTTTGCTCTTATAAATTCCCATATATCATCACTATGTAAAAAGTCCATCCTACCCCTCGCTTTCCTGTTGTAGCCATTGTTTAACACCTTTTATACATCCAATTTCTTCATCTTCATAATCACATCCTAGACAAAAATGACACAAACTATCAAGGTTAAAATCTTGCATCCACTCTGCCATTTCATCAAGTGTCATATTTTTTATCTTTTCGTAATTGTTCATTCGTTTATCTCCGCTTTGGTTATAAGGTCTAAAATTTCTTTTAATTTTTCATCCATATTGCTTCTACAATGGAAACAAGACCAATCATTATTTATCCATTCTTCTACAATAGCCTTTATCTCTTGCAAGGTCTGATAGTATTTGTCCATTTGTTCTTTCATTTGCCAATACATTGTATTACAATAATCTTCGTGTTTTTTACCTAATTTATTTATTTCTTCTTTTAGCCGTTCGTTTTCCGCTTTGAGTTCAAGAATAATCTCTGTCTGTGCTGTAACACTTTCATCCCTCTGTGATATCAACGCTTTGAGTTCTACATTCTCTCTTATAATTTCTTCATCGATTTCTATGTTTTCATCTTTTAAAAAATCATCAAACCTGCTGCCTTTTGTCATCTTTCCTCACTTTCTAATCCTCGACCGGCGGGGGTGTGCATTCCCGCCGGATTGGTTATAACAATGTATTTATTATAAATGTTATTCACACACCGTACTAATACGAGGATTTTAAAATAATCTTTTTTGAGCAATACAATCTTGCTTTTGACCTAAAATAAAATCACATATGAAATTCCTTGCATAATCAGGGCTTATCATACTGCGTTCTTCGGAACATAAGCCTGCTTTTGCACCTTGCTTACAATCATTTACTATTTTTTGTTCTTTATCATTCTGATAACTATTTCCCCAAGTTGGTTCACAATTAAAATACCAATATGCAGTTGGTTTTTTAAAATAATCACCACGTAACATTCTATTTTTGTCAATCAACGCTGGCTTAGGAAAATTTTGTGTATCAATAAGATAATGAGGTTTTGTAGCGGGGTTTTCTATTATAAGTCTTAAATTCAACTTTTGCACAACATAAGTTAATTGGTATAACAATGTATGTAACTTATTTCTTTGTTGCAATCTCTCTATTGCATCCGATACTCTTTCATAATTTTTTTTGTGTTTATTATTAAGACTATCAAAAGAAAAATATAACATTGACATTGTTTCAAAATATATACAAGGAAAAAAAGCTATTATTAAATCGTCTTGTGTAATATCATCAAAGACGGAAAGCCCCCCCCCGTAAGCGTTTTCGATTTCTTGAAACAAATCTATAACGTGGTTTGTTTCGCCAAAATTATTTTGTATATCGTAATCCTCTGCCGGAATACCTAACTTTATAAATTCATTTTTAAAAGTTCCGGATTGTTCAAAAAAACAATGTACTTTACCTTTTATCTGCATCTTAATATTGCCCTTTTAATTTCTTAATATACCTGTCATAAATAGCCTGTCGCCGTTCTTTGCGTTCATACTTTGCCATAGCTTCATCTATGTATGGTTTAAGCCGTTCACGGTATTTTTCAATTTCTTGTTCTTTATTCATAAAAATTCCTTTCGTTCGTTCTGTCATAAGGCTTGCCGTATATTTTAACAATGCGTTTAATCGTATCTCGCATCTTGCAGCGTTGTTGTACGTCTATGGGCATTGAACATTTTTTACAGATGCCGCCTAACTCATAGCATTCAAGGGCTGATTGTGTCCAAGATAAAGTATTATTATGCGCTCTATCAGATATGTTTATTTTTCTTTTCCATTGAGTTTCACCTACCGGCTTCAAAACTTCATCTTCACTTTTGCCGTGATTTATTCGCCATCTGATAATAGCAGCATCAAGATTATATTTACGTGCAAACTCTTTTATTGTCATAGTTTCGTTATTTATTGTGTATTTTTTAGGTTTCATTCTATATCAATCCTATTTTTATCTGTTCAGGTATATAAGGCTTTGTACTAAGTTCTTCTAATTTTTCAAGTGCGCTTCTGTTCCAATACATTATTTTTGTTTTGTATTTTTCAAAGTTATAATTCAGGTCTTCTTCGTACCAAAAGCACTCATTGATAATATCTATCCACTTCCACCGTTCTATATATCTCAATATGAGAACCTTTCTGTATTCGCTCTTGTGAATGCGGGATATTTGTTGCTTTAACCGTTCTTTAGCCGGAAGTAGAATATCTTCACACTCTCTTATTTGTCGGTCAATTTTTTCAAGCCGCAATACATAATGTTCTTCTTCAGAATAAGAAAGTCCATTGCCTTTACTTACTTTTAAAGTGTCATAACGTACGGCAGATAAACCATTGATGCGCTTTTCAAGTATGTCCTTTTGTTTGATATAATCTTCATACACCCGCCAAGCATCCCCGTACCATTCAAGCCATTCTCTGTTAATAGGTGCATCTGCCATATAATCAGTCATTGTTAAGCCCTTTCTTCCGCTTCTTTTAAAAAATAACGTTTGTATCTTCCCCCTTTTTCGGGATCCCGTTCCCAAATATCTGTAATAGTATATTTTTCTCGTAAATCTCTTATTATTGAATGCGGGCACGTTGTAAAACGTTGCTGTTCTAATAACATCAAACATATTTGTTTTGTTGTAATATTCCCAAATCTTTTCAGGTGTTGTAATACTTTATTTGTTAGTGATTGTTTAACTTTCCCCATTTTTTCTCTCCTATTTTCTATGCTGCAAGTAACCTATTAAAATGTATTGAAATAGTTTTGTATTTCCAAATAACTTGTTTAAAGTGTTAAATACGTTCTTATTGTCTAATATCATTTTCCCCCCTTTGGGAAACCATAATATGGCTTGTCCGTTATTTCTTGTGTGTTTAAATCAAAATGTAAATTACAACATACATCACTAAGCCCGTGCCTGTTTTTTGCTATAAGTATTTCAAGATCATTTATCATACTTTCATCTTGGGTATAGACGTATTCACGATGCGCAAATAGCACAAAATCAGCATCCTGTTCAATGGCGCCGCTCTCCCTTATGTCTGATAGTATCGGTCTTTTGTCCGCTCTGTCCTTTAGGCTTCTGTTAAGTTGTACCAAAACTAAAATCGGAATATCTAATTCCGTTGCTAATAGCTTTAACTTTCTTGATATTATCGTGGACTTTTCATATAAACCTTTGTTGTTATAACCGGCAATCAGCCCTAAATAATCTATTATAAGGAAGTCTAAGCCTTTTTTCTTTTGCTCTTGTACGTAAAATTTCAGCTTGTCAATCGTCAAATTATAATCACATAATACATACAAGTTCCATTGAGTAAGTGTGTTTAAGCTATCCTCATACTGTTTTAGTTCTGTTTCTGTAAATCCCACCGATCTAAACTTAGAAGCGTTAAGCCCTGCCGTTAGGCTTGCAAAACGGTTTTGCAGCTGCTCTAAAGGCATTTCTAAAGAGCAATACAAAACTTTTTTATCTTGCGCACAGAACATTTTAGCAAGGTTTAACGCTATTGAAGTTTTCCCCATTCTAGTTGCGCCGCCAAGTGCGATGTAATCCCCGCCGCAAAAAGAGCCTATGTATTTATCAAGTACAGAATACCCTGTCAGTATCATAGAGTTTTTGCGTTTTTCATAATTCTCTCGGAATTTATCAGCACCATAAGAAATATGTCTTATGCTCTCATTTCCTACATCTACAAAATTATCTTTTATGGTTTCGATTTGTTCAAAATCTTCAAGTGTTTTAGCATCTTTAACAAGTTTTTCAACGTGTTTTTTTGCTAAAATATTTAACCATTTACGGATAAATATAGAGTTAGGATTACAAGAGGTAAGTATATCTATAAGTCTTTCTCCTATCTCCCTGTCATTATCGGAAGCCATACATATACTTACATTGTCTATATCTTCACCTTTGAGATATAACTCGTTCGCAATATGATAAATGCGGCGGTTTGTATTATCTTCAAAAAAATCAACCTTGCATTTGTCAAAAATATAAGGCTGTTTCTCCGTGAAATATAGCATTGAAGCAAGTATATTATATTCTAAATCGTTGTTCATAATATCTCCTATGCCGGTCTATAATGGCTTTTAGGTTCTTGTTTAAGCGGGGTTATTTTTTCATTTTTAATCCAATTAATAAGGGCTTGTTTCCAATTAATTGGAAGCCCGCTTTTATCTTTCCAATCAGAAGCATCATAATAGGCTATAAAGTAATCAGCATTGATGTGTTTACCAAGTTGATTATGTGCATAATCTAAAATTTCATTTTTTGTTGGCTTTTTATTTTTATTATTATTATCATTCTTAATCATTATTGTTTGTGTGCACTCTGTTGTGCATTCTGTTGTGCACTCTGTTGTGTACGGTTGATATTTTTCATAATTAAGAATACTGATAATACTGTGATTGCCTACAATTTTCTGTTGTACCATTTTTTCATTTTCTAACTCTAAAATAAATTTTTTTACTGTTCGCCTGTTCCATTTGAACTTTTCAGCAAGGGCAACCATAGAATATCCGCACTCTCCCCGCTTTACGGGGATCTTTTCGCCTGTTTTGATACGTATATAACCATCTTTGTGATTTGCAAGTAATAATAAAGTAATCCAAGCCTGTCCTCTTGTGTATCTTTCATTGTTAAAAATCTCACTATCTAATATTTGCCTGTGTATTTTTATATATCCTTGCATTTGCATTCTCCCTAAAACGGAATTTCTTCATCCGTTAATTCGTCTATTTTTGTTACACTTGAGTTTTCGCCTTTGTCTAAGCCGTATTCGTTTATTTTGATATACATCCCGCCCTCTTTGCCTTTGAGGATATCGAAATTGATATATCCTTTTGAGTTTACATAAGGCTCTAAATCGCCTAATTTACAACCAAATGAGCCTACGACAAAATCGGGTGCATTATCCCGTTTTTTAATGTTAAATGTTGTACTCATTGTTTTGTTCCTTTCATTATATAAGTTTGCTTTATAGTTCCTGTCTGCTATGATTTTTGCGGAAGTGTGCGTATGTTTCCATTCATCCATAGCAAGTCTGTATTCGTCATAATCCGCAAAATATCTACTGTTCGGGTGTTCCATTATGCCGCCCCCTTTAGTTGTGCAGCTTTTTTCGTTGCTGCGATATTAAAGGCTTCTTTATCCTTTGCATTCGGGTAATTATTTTTGTAATATGCTTGAAATTCTGTATATGCGCTGCAGGCTTCTAAGCCTTGTAATAAGTCTAAATCAGGGTTTATAACTTCCTCTTTTTTCTTTTTAGTAATTTTTTTGCCTAGCTGATAAACAATATTACCGTTATTGTCTTTAATAGTTAAGTTATTAATATCTCCGTTGTCTGCATAGCCGATCTCTGTAACCTCAAACTTGATATATTTATCAACAAGTTCAAATTTACATTTATCATTCTTTTTTGTTTCAATGTCAAGCCATATAAAAGGTGCTGTGTATAGTTCTACACCGATACCCCATTTAAAGCCTGCTCTTTTAAAACAATCGCTTGCTTGTCCTTTTTCAGCTTCTGTGTTGCTTTCAGTTCCGCAATCCCACCGCCATAGCCATTGGTTTAATTCTTTGTTATAAATTCCTATACCGCCGTACATTTTACCGTCAATAACTTTAAAATCATTCTGCCATAAATCGCCGTAAAGTTCATTAAGTATGGCTCTATCAACTCTTGCGGTCTTATATAGCAATAAACTACATCCTTTTGCCGATACTTGCGCTACACGGCATTCAATTTCATCCGCTCTAAGTTTACGCATAATTCAAACCTCTTTTTTCAATTTCCTTTTTTAAATCATCTAAACTGTCATAATCGCCTAGTCTAATTGCGATTTCATAATAAAATAAAACTTCGCTATCTGATAATTTACGCATACATCCACCGTTTACGTAACTCATCTTTTAATAGTTTTAAATACTTTCTGTCGCGATACTCTTGCGCAAAGTGCAGCCAATACATAAGTTCTTTGTCTGTCATAAGCGCAAAATCCCACTTAATAAGATTTTCCATTTAATTACGTTCCTTTCAATTTATTAATCACTCCATAAAATGTCCTGCTGCATTTCCATAAAAGCATCAGGCTCATATATGTCAAAAAATTCGGGTGCATCTTCTGATACGTCATAATCGGACGTGTTAATTTTTTCTTGTTTCGGTCCCATTATTCCACCTCTTTAAATCTGTATAAGTCCGTTAATTTGCCGTCTGCCATATCTTTGAACATCAGAGAATTAGCTAACATTTCCATTCGATATTTATCATCTTTTGTTAAAGTGCCGGTTTCTTTGATAATCTCTTTCGCTGCAAGCGGTATATAGTATGCAGCCCAAATATGCTCACTGTTTACTTCTTTTCTTAGTCTTACTTCATTTAAAAACTGCCGTTCAAGTGTCGGACGGTTAATGTTGTTTGCCATATGGTTAATATGGTTTAGTTCTTTTAATATCTTCTTAAAAAACGTCATTTTAATAACTCCATAATTATCAAAGTTCCCCAAATTCCAAACAAGGCATATAGCCAAAAAAGTTCAATTAAAAAATCAGTAAATTTTTTCATCATAATATAAATCCTCTCTTTCTTTCAAAAAAAAGCCGCTCAAGTTAGTCAACACGGAAAAGAGAATTGAGCGGCAATATTGATGTCCTATATGTATAAGAGTGTAATGTTTTTAAAGAAAAGCCCTCATTACAATTGCATTTACTTATTTATTCAGGAGGTGAGGGCTAAATAAGGAATTAAGATGTTAAATCTAAGAAAAAGAGAGGGCGGAAAGTGATTTACCCAGTAATAAATTATAAGAAGTGAAAACAATTGCCCTCTCCGCTAGAGAATTATAGTATTGGATTTTCCCTTATAGAAGCCCTGCGCCCTTACGGGCAACCCTATTTTTTATGAAAATAGATATATGTTTTTCAAGGTAATGGTGTTTAGAAAGGAGAAATAGGATCAGGGCTTGTATAAGAGAGGGGATTACTCCCCTCAAAACTTTTTTGTAATCCTGCGTTAAGCTGTCAGCAATCCAAGTGTTCAAAACTGATTACATAGTTTTGCACCGTTGCTTTGCTATCGTCTTATGTTATTCAATTGTCAAAGTTCTGTTAAGTTGTATTACAATTCAACCCTTAATTATTTGCTTTAGGGGTTTATTTGTGATATTTTGTGTATAGGGTGAAGATTTGAGGGCTTGTGTTTAAGCTCTCTCTTGTTTGCTCTAAAAAAACTAACACTCACCCGTTAGTTCATAATGTTTTTTAATGATTGAGTTTAGAATATAGTTTCTTGAACGATCTTGCTTTTTTGCATCTTCATCAAGTTTAACTAAAATTCTCTCGTCATTAATTCGTATTGAAAATGTGTCTGTCATTTGTTAACCTCATTTGATACCACACATAATAACACACAAATTGTAATGTGTCAACACAATATATTACACATTACATCAAATATATGAGAGAAAGAGTGTAAATATGCAATATGATGTAGTTTTGAGTAATTTACAAAACTTAATAAATTACAAACCATCACAAGCGGAGTTATGCCAAGTGTTAAACATTAAACAAAGTACAATGAGTAATAGGGCTGTCCGTAATAGTAGTTTTACCCATAGTGAAATTACAACACTTGAAAATTACTACGGTGTGAAATTAAATAACAATGAAGTATTTATTCCGGGTTGTGATAGGGTTGAAATATCTTATTGGCAAGACTTGCCGGAAGAACTTAAGAACCCCCGTATTATTTCGTGTTGGTTTGACAAGGAAATTATAGAGAATGCTTGGGGAATGTCGGCAGAACATTTATGTATTATCCCTATGATTGGGGATAAAATGACAAGGTATTGGTACCCTATACGCTCAAATGATATTCTTATTGTCGATACAAGCCAAGATTATATTATGGGTAACGGGGTTTACTTTGCTACATCAAGGGATAATACACGCTTCTGGATTAGAGAAATGCAAGTATTAATAAACAATGATATTGAGTTCAAAGGCTTTTCGCCAAGCGGTGAAACAACAAAGGTTTTCACTAAAAACGAACTTGAAGAAGTCGGTTTTAGGCTTGTAGGAAAAGTTATAAAAAATGTAAGTTTTAGGTTATGATAGATTTTATTAAAAATTTGATATGTGGAATATGTTTTTTAGTGCAGCTAGTATTAATAATTGAGATTGGCACTTATATCTGTACTCACGAAGATATTGGTTGGTTAATTTTAATTTATATTGTTTGTGAATGTATATTGCATATAATTGGGGAAACATCAATAATTAAGATGGTTTTAACCAAAATTTTATATAAAGATGATGAGTAAATTTTTACAAACATTTTTAATAGCTTTTTTATCGCCTTATAATCTTATACAATGGTTAAAAGGTAAAAAATTTTAGCGAAAAAAGTTATACCTTTTCACACTTTTTTATACTTTAAATAACCTCTATAATTACAATGGGTTTTGTAGCCTGTATTTATAGAGGTTTTTTGCTATGGTAGCACCAAAAGGGAATAATTTCGGCAAACAATTTACTTCAGAATATCAACCTACACCTGAAGCAAAATCGTTAGGGCATCTTAGAAAAAAAGCACTAGAAGAACTTAAAAACTCTATACTTGATAAATCTTTCAAACTTATTGATGAAAGATTGGATGATCCTGAAATAGATAAAAATGAACTGCTTGCAATATTTAACAGAGCGGTTGAAATGTCAGGATTTAAAAAAGATAAGGTTGATGCAACAATAAGCACTTATTCTTTATTTGAAGAAGAAACCGAAAGAAAAGCGAATGAACTTATCAAACGAACAAAAAAGGCTGATAAGAAGTAATTTAGTTAATTTTCGTGCAGTCGTATTGGCTAACGATACTGAAACAGAGTTAAAATCTCCGCAATTTCATTACGAATTATCAGACTTATTACTTAATGAAAAATCAAATGTTGCGGTAGAAATGTTTCGTGAAAGCGGAAAGAGTTCATACGCACTAAGAACATTCCCGCTCTACTGTTTAGCATATCCTGATAAACACCGTGATTTTATAGTTATTGTTAAAAATAATCAAACACACGCATCAGATAAACTAAAAGAACTTATATCAGAATACGAAAACAATCCTTTAATAAGACATAACCTTGTAGGTATTAAAGAGCAGAACTCACAGGCTTTCTCTGTTGATGTTAAAAACGAAAAGGGAGAGATACTTAACATCCGTATTGAAGCATACGGTAAAGGTGCAAGTATAAGAGGGTTA
>JAZROS010000002.1:0-4805 GCA_045648825.1 Clostridia bacterium
ACGCTCTTCTATGGTAAGATGATGATAGTTCATACGAATCCTCCTTTGGTGTTTATTGTGTGGTAACTTTATTCTACCAGAGATTCGTATGAACTTCTATTTTATTTCGCTAAAGTGTTGCACTTGATAGTATAACTCGCCATATCAAAAAGAAAAGCATCCTCTTTTGAGGATGCTTTTTTTGGTGGACCCGAAGGTTTTGTATAAGGCGGGAGTTTGATCTCGTCTATGAGTTTCGGTACAGCGAATAAGGGCGGTGCAACGCTACGCCCTAAAAACGCCACACTGTGGCGTTTTCTTAACGGGCTTTCGATCCCCTTCGGAAAAAAGAAAAGCATCCTCTTTTGAGGATGCTTTTTTTGGTGGCTCAACGCACGGGGCAGTCGAACGCCCTGCTCTAATCCGGCGTCAATTTCCTTTAAGGTAATAGTTCGATTATCTCCGGAATAGTTGAAGGTCAATACTACTTTATCATCATATACAAAAACTGAGTTTAAAAAGATTTTGATCAAGCGCTTCTGACACTCGATGTCCGTATAATCCATATTGGTGAACTGATGCAGAAAATGCCGTATACGTTCTTTATTGAGTCCAAGATTTTCTTTAAGGCGGGCTTCTGCTAGAGCAATTTTTATTTCGCCTTTCTGTTCCTCAAGCTCATTCATACGGCTCTTGGTGGCTTCATTGATAATTCCTTGCTCAATAGCCCTCACCAAATTAGCGATGGATTTTTCAATATCAGCAAGAGCTTGTCTTAAAGACTCAGTATATGACGTTTCCGTATTTTGCTCCAAATAATACTGGTACGTATTTTCTGCAATGAACTCGATCATATCTTCATCTTTTACGAGATTAATTATGTATTCTAATACAAGATTTTCAATCCATACTTGGCGAACTGGCTTTTTAGTACACAACTTTTTGCGTTGATTATGACAGTAGTAATAGTGATGACGGTTACCGGTTTTGCTTGTTCCGCTTACACCTACCATCATCGCACCACATTTACCGCAAAACAACTTTTCGGTTAGCAGATACTCTACCTTAGCATTCTTGTGTGCGGCAGCACGCTGATTGTATTTAAGCATTTCCTGAACCTTATAAAATGTTTCTGTATCCACGATAGGCGGAATGGCGTTCTCTAAACGCACCTCATCCTTATAGGTGTAAATACCAATGTACTTTTCATTTTTTAGCATAGTCCGTAAACTGTTGTGGGTAAACGGTTTGCCTTTTAAAGTGCGATGGCCTCTTGCATTCAATTCACGAACGATTTGGGCAATCGTCTGTCCTTGGGCATAAAGATCAAATACCAATTTAACAGTCGGCGCACTCTCGGGGTCAATGATAAACTTCTTGTCGGGACCGGTGAGGTATCCCAACGGTCTGTTTCCACCTGTGCTCTGTGCTTTTGCGGCGCTGGCGCGTTGACCTCTCTTGATATTTTGAGAAAGCTGTTCGGAATAATAGGCTGCCATACCTTCGATAACAGCTTCCAAAATAATACCCTCAGGTGTGTCCGGTATCATTTCAGCAACATAATAGATTTTAACACCGTTTTTCTTAAGGTGATATTTGTTAAGTGCGATTTCTTCCTTGTTCCTGCCGATGCGGTCAGTTTTCCATACTATCAGTGCATCAAACTTTTTGTTTGCGGCATCAGAAAGCATCAATTGGAATTGTTCGCGATTATCGTTTCTGCCGGTCTGTGCTCGGTCAGCATATACATGGATAATTTTCAATCCGTGTGCTTCTGCGTAGCGTTCAGCTTCCGCAACCTGACCTTCAATCGACTGTTCACCTTGTCTATGACTCGAAAAACGGGCATAAACAACAGCGTTCATTATATTACTCCTTTACCGTTTCTAATCCCAAAGCCAGTCTGGCAGTATTACGATCCTTTAAACTGGCTTTATCATATGCACGTGCAACCTGGATGGCGTAGGGCGACAGCTCTGCAGGCACATAAGCTTCTTTGCCCATCCACACTTCAAGGGGAATTTGAAGTGTTTCTGAAAGGCGCATAGCAATGGTAAGAGGCGCATCTTTCATTCGGCGGGTAATGATTGTTCTTACTTGATGATCAGTCAGCCCAGTAACACCGCATACAGCAGGGATATTTAGACCTAAGATGTCGTAAGTAATTTCAATAAAGATTTCATAAAAAGGTTTACCACGCAGAGACTCGCACAACTCTCTAAAAGCTGCTTCAAACTCGGTATCGTGAATTAGATAATCCACAGAAACCTTTAACTTTTGAGCGTATTTGAGTACTTGATCTATTTTGGGAGTCCGCTGATCCAACTCATATCTACTAAGAATTTGTTTGGATGTTCCCAGTATCTTAGCAAAATCATCTTGGGACATATCTCGTTCTTTCCTGAGCTCTCTTAGGCGCTCTCCAAATGTAACAAAATGAATTTCTTCCACAGGCATACTATCAATGTATGCCTGTATTTTTTTATTTTCAGTCATAAAAACAACTCCTTTTTTGACATCTGTAAGCATATTATAACACATTAAATCAACAAAAGCAATACTAAAATGTTAAAACGCCGAAATTATCACCGAATAGTTGACACAGCAAAACGAATGTGGTAGCATAATAGTGGAAGTCAACCGATTGGTGACTTTTGGAAACGAACACAACATACCGGTAATGTTTAAATCAGGGGGTGATAAAAACTATTCCCGTTATTCGGATCGAACCGAAATCTATTCCCAGTATGGAGAAAAAATTACTGTGTGCCACATTCTTGGAAGCGGTTATTCGTTTTTACAAGGATCCTAACAACGAACTTGCTTTTCAAAGGTGGTGCGCAGAGAAAGGAGAAAACGCCTATGGACCAAAAGACGGCTGATATGCTTCGAGAGAAATATTCCAATCATATCCCGTTGGAAGTAGCGTCAAAGTATTTGGGTGTATCGCCCAGACAATTGTCCAGGCTGATTGCGGAAGGCAGAGAGCCCTATTCGTTGCTTGGCGGCAATATCGGTACGCGACAGAAATACGTTCGTGTTTATACTGAACGGTTGATTGCTTATCTGCGTGGCGAACCGCTGGATTAACAATCAGCAATAACCTTTCGTAAGAGAGGTGTTTGCCATTCGGTAAAGCAATCAATATTAAATGTCAGGTGATATGAACGGGCTTTATGCTAATTCATATCACCTGATTTTGTTAGGAGGTTTTAAATGAAATTACACGATAATCAGCTGCGGCTGATACGTCACCTTGTTCGCTTTAATACTTTGGATTATCTCAGCTGCCTTGAGGTGTTAGATACAAGAAACACCGCCGATAGAGTTGCATTATCTTACGCATTCCGTCCGTTAACAAAGAACGATTATATTGCCAAGAACAAGAATGGCATTGTATCAGTTCTTAAAAAAGGAAGAGGAATTTTTCCGGGTGAAAAGCGTTTGATTTCCGAAGGCAGCAATACAACGGCAAAGCAGCGTGTGCTTCAAGTATCGCGAGTAGCTGCGCTTATGGAGAAAAATGGTGTCATAATAATAGGCGAACTACCCGAAAACGAGTTGCCGCATTTTATTCCGTCCGCTTGTTGGCGCAATATTGCCCAGGGCGTGCTATCTACCACTCGTTTTGCAGGCATATTACTTGCCTATGGTAAAAAGTATGTTGTTTACGATATTGGTGATGGGAAAATGGAATGGCAATTGCGGGCTGAAAGCTCCCTGTTCTATACCAAATACGGCTCGTATGAAACCAAGGCAGACGGTATGATACTTATTTGCGATGACGGTAGGCGGGAGAACATTGCCGAGAATATTATCCGTCAAACTATGTGGAATCGCCGAACGCTACTTGAAGAGCATTACACCGAGCGTAATAGACCGGTGAACTTTTCAAGATCACCTATAAAATTGCGAACTCAGTATGAGCGCGTATATTTAATTGAACGCGGCAATATTAAGGGCGGCTTGAACTGGATTTATAAAGATGAAGAGATCATCAATAACACTGCTGATGGGAGTCGCATCAATGATGCCAAACTGGGTGATATCGAAGATTGGCCTGTGCGATATTTTATCAATCCTGCGTATGATCTACTTAAACTGGTTTATTTCTTTTCTGCTGTTAAAACGTATCGCGCTTTAGAAAAGAACTCTTCTTTTCCGTCACCAAATGTACATTACGCTATCATTATGCAACAAGAGGATCTGCGAATCATCAATATGTATCCTGACGTCAAAAATTCAGAAAGGGTGAATGTCTATGTATTTAGATTTGAAGAAGACGCTTAAAAATATTGAAAGGCTGATAACTGAAGCAAACGGTGTTGACGAAAAGAAGTTGACTCGTGCATATGAGGAAACTCTGCGACTCCGTTCTCAGTTAATTGGTATCCTTGACGATATTGAAGAGTATGCTCCGATACGTCAGACTGAAAGCAACAATGAGCCATCTCCGCAGACTGAAACAGCCGATAAGCGTGTAGTTGTTATCAAAATAAACGAACCCTTACCGGCGCTCAAAGAATTAACCGAAGCAGTTGAACTGCATTGGGTAAAGTTAATTCACGCAGCAATCGCCGAAGAAAGCAAAACCGGTATTCCTAAGTTCAACAGGGCATTCGTGCTGATTGAGATCACTACACCGAGAGGAACAAAAAACACAAAGGTGTGGGACACCTCAAACAGAGCCATAAATGTCATCATCAATAAGCTGAAGGGTATCTTTTTTGAGGATGATAATTTTGAACATATGGCATGTGGCATTGTGGCAGACTGGGGTGGAATCGGCGAAACAGTTATCCGAGTCTGTGAGTTGGACGACCTTC
>JAZROS010000003.1:0-1988 GCA_045648825.1 Clostridia bacterium
GTTTATATGAAGGAATACCGCAGCAGATTAGTTATTACAATGATTGCAGCATGCATTGTAGGTGCTTTTGTTGCCATTCAGCCTCTTATAATCAAATATATAGTGGATAACGGAATTGCCAATACTTTGCTAACCTCAAAGGAAAAAATGAAATATGTCGGTATGATGTGTGGTCTTTATGTGATAATTGCAGCACTAAGAATCGGCATATGGCGTATTGGATATTCCAATATGCTCAAAAGTATGGAGGGGACTCTTTATAATCTGAGGTCGCATTTCTTTTCTCACGTTCAGGCAATGTGTATGCGGTTTCACGAGCACACTTCGGTGGGAGAACTGTTTAACTGCATTATGGGTTCGCCAATAAACAACATCAAGGGTTATATGAACCAGATGTTTATTGCTGTACCGTATCAGGTAATATCCCTTATAATTTCTCTTATCGCACTGTTTAGCTACGACTGGCTTCTTACATTGATATTATTCGGAACAGCCGTTGTTATGGCTTTATGCTACGTTATATCAAGAAGACGTGTCAGAAAGCTGTTCCGTGAATACATAGAGGTCGAGAGCGAGGCAAGCCATTACCTTAACGATACGCTTCAGGGAATGGCGGCGATTAAGCTTTATTCCATAGAAGAAAATACGTTCGGCACCTTTATAGATTTTATAGGCAAAATGTATGACAAGGGCGTAAAAGCTACCATAAAACAGGTTTCCGAAAGCCAAAAACCTGAATTTGTGCAGTATCTGGGTACGGCTGTATGTTATTTGGTAGGTGCGTTCTCCTGTATATACAGAGGCGTTTCGGTAGGTGTACTGTATGCATTTTTGTCAAGTATGAGCAATATTTTAGGTATTCTTATTAACTGGATGAATTTGTCTTTGGTAAAGACCTCAGCAGAAGCAGGCCTGCATAAAATTCTGGGAATTCTCGATACTTCTACCTCTACACCCGAAAAGGAGAAAGATAGAATAAGAAATGTCGACACAGAAAAAGTGCGTGCCGCTAAAAACAACAAGCCCTGTATATCGTTTTGCGATGTAACCTTCGGTTATGATAACCGTACCATATTTGAAAACTTTAATTGTGATATTAACTACAACGAAAGTGTTGCTCTGGTTGGCAGTAGCGGTAGCGGCAAAAGCACTCTGACAAAGCTTATTATGCGTCTTTACGACGTGAACAGCGGCGTTATAAAGATGCACGATTGCGATTTGCGTGAGTTTGGGCTTCATGACCTGCGTTCTTCAATCGGTGTTGTGCCGCAAAATCCATTTATATTCTATGGCTCTATTTGGGATAATATTAAAATCGCACGGCCGAATGCATCAAACAAAGAGATAATCAAGGCGATGGAAATTGCTCGTGTACACGAGTTTATAAACGAGTTGGAGAAGGGATGGAATACAGTCGTTGGCGACGGCGCACTCGATTTGTCAGGTGGTCAGAAACAGAGAATTGCCATCGCAAGAGCAGTACTCGGAAATCCAGATATTTTGATTTTTGACGAGGCAACCTCTGCTCTTGATAATATTTCGGAAAGACACATTCAGCAGGCTATGGAGGATTTGATGAAGGCTCATACCGTAATTATAGTTGCTCACAGGCTCTCCACCATCAAGAATGTGGATAGAATATTAGTCTTTGACAACGGAAAGATTGTAGAAGAAGGCTCATATGACGAACTTGCCGAAAAGGGCGGAATTTTTACTGAACTCTTAAATATGTAAGGAGATGTTTGGAGTTGTTTGGCTTGGGTACAATAATTAACACCATTGCCGTAATTGTTGGCGGTCTGTTAGGGCTGTTACTTAAAAACGGCATAAAATCAGGTGTACATAATATTTTAATGCAGGCGTGCGGTGTTTCTACCATATTTATTGGCAGTGCAGGAGTTATTTCAAAGATGCTTGTAATTGCCGATGGAAAGATAGAAACAACAGGTACTATGCTTTTGATTTTTTCACTTGTGATTGGCTCGTTT
>JAZROS010000004.1:0-4832 GCA_045648825.1 Clostridia bacterium
CGTTTGCGTCAATTACCTCTATGCCATCAACATCGTCAAGCTCAATATTCTCTCCGACATCACATATTACACCTTTGTCGATAAATATATCACAAACTTTATCAATATTATTTTTCGGGTCAACAACATGACCGCCTTTAATCAACAGCTTCATATTATACCTCCGACCGTTATCCTCTGAGCCATTCCATAACACTCATTCTGACTGCAACACCATTGGTTACTTGTTCGTTAATATAACTTGATTCTCCGTCAACAAGCTCTGACGAGAATTCAACACCGCGGTTTACAGGACCGGGGTGCAGTACAATGGCATCATCCTTAGCAAAGCACATTCTTTTATCATCGACACCAAAAAATCGGTTATATTCTCCAAGACTTGGGAAAAGACCGCTCTTTTGCCTCTCAAGCTGAATTCTAAGTCCCATAACGACATCTGCATCAATCATTGCTTCCTGAACACTTTTGAACACTTTTGCACCGGTACTTTCGAGTCCTTTAGGAAGAAGTGTTGATGGCCCGCCTACTGAAACCTCGGCACCGAGTTTTTTTAGGGCAAAAATATTACTTCTCGCAACTCTTGAATGATATACATCACCGACAATGGCAACCTTTAGTCCTTCTATTCTGCCTTTCTTTTCAAGGATAGTATATAAATCCAAAAGCGCCTGCGTCGGATGCTCGTGCATACCGTCTCCTGCATTGATAACTGATGCCTTTACCAAAGGTGCAATTAAGTTTGGAGCACCGCTTGCACTATGACGCATAACAAGAATATCGGTACCCATTGCATCAATGGTTTTTGCAGTGTCAATAAGACTCTCACCTTTTGCGACGCTGGAGCCGGATGCTGTTATATTAGCAGCATGTGCACCCATATAATCGGCTGCAAGCTCAAATGAAAGTCTTGTTCTCGTGCTGTTCTCGTAAAAGAGTGTAACAACAGTCTTTCCTTCAAGAATATCAGTCTTCTTTTTGTCTGACAGGACAATTTCTTTCATTCTGACTGCATTATTCAAAATCTCCATAATTTCGTCAGCTTCAAGATATTGCAGTCCGAGTAAATCTTTTTTCATAATGTCATCTTCCCCCAGAATAAAAGGTTATTATACATTATACCTTATTTTTCCCATTTTGTCTATACAAAAAGTCATTAAATTTATAAAAATATATCAATGTAATATGTCAAAAATTACTTCTTTGTCTGTCTTTACACACTCTACTCTTCCGTTATCACTGCAAAGAAATACTAACGTCCGTCTTCCAGGCGAAAATCTGCCGGCTATTTTTCTCAACGGGGTGTTTTTATTAACAAGTAATACTTTAGCCGTGTCAGATTTTTCTTTCACGGTTGCTATTTCTCTTACGAAATCACGGTTGTATTTGGGCTTTTGCATAATACAGCCACCAAGTATAAATGCTAAAAAAGTAAGTGAGTTCACATTAAATGAGCCGGACAGAATTATAACAAATGCTATTGCGACTGCAAGTAATGTTGAAACAGATGCCATCACAATTCTTGAACCTCTTTCGCCTATAACCCTTAAAAGAAGAGCTTCTGCAATTCTTCCTCCATCAAGCGGAAGAATAGGCATCATATTTAAAACAAATACAACAAGGTTGTTTATAAAGAAAAAGTTTCTAACTCCTGAAAGTAGCATAAATACAGCGATTAAAGCATTTACCAAAGGTCCTGCAAGATAAAGTATTAAACTATCTGCAAAAGTGCAAAGCATTCTTGTTCCAACTGTCAGACTCACACCAAACGGGTATAGAATAATCCTTGAAATACCGATGCGAAGATATAATGCAGCTGCTGCGTGAGCCATCTCGTGCAGTAGCATCACAGAGTACATCATTGCAGTAATACCTAATGTTCTCGTAATATACGCAGATGCAAACAAGACAATGGTAAGCCAGTGTATGTAAATATGTTTCGATATCTTAATCACATAAACACCTCTATACAAAAAAATTCTGCAGATAATTTATATACAAAAATCTGCAGAATTATTCTGTTTAATCAAGTTTTAGTACAGACATAAATGCTTCTTGCGGAACTTCGACGTTTCCTACCTGACGCATTCTCTTTTTACCTTCCTTTTGCTTTTCCAAAAGCTTTTTCTTTCTTGTAATATCGCCGCCGTAGCATTTAGCAAGAACGTCCTTTCTAAGTGCTTTGACAGTTTCTCTTGCAATAATTTTTCCGCCTATTGCAGCCTGGATAGGTATTTCAAAAAGCTGCCTTGGAATTGCTTCTTTGAGTTTTTCTGCCATTCTTCTGCCTCTCTTATAGGAGCTGTCCTTGTGTACTATAAAAGAAAGTGCATCAACCATTTCGCCGTTTAGGAGCATATCAAGCTTTACAAGGTCAGATTTTCTGTAGCAGGAAAGCTCATAATCAAAAGACGCATAGCCCTTTGTGCGTGATTTTAGAGCATCAAAAAAGTCATAAATGATTTCATTTAGAGGAAGCTCGTAATAAATTTGTGCTCTTGTTTCCTCCATATAGGTCATATTCTTAAAGACTCCGCGTCTTTCCTGACAAAGCTCCATTACGTTTCCAACATATTCAGTAGGAACCATAATATCAGCATTAACCATCGGCTCCTCCATATGCTCTATTTCTACTATTGGTGGTAGGTTTGTAGGGTTATCAACCATTATCAGCTCGCCATTTGTTTTAAATACTTTATAGATAACACTCGGAGCTGTTGTAACAAGGTCAAGATTGTATTCCCTTTCGAGTCTTTCCTGAATAATCTCCATATGAAGAAGGCCAAGAAAGCCGCATCTGAAACCGAATCCAAGAGCAACAGATGTTTCAGGCTCAAACAAAAGCGCCGCATCGTTTAGCTGTAGCTTTGAAAGAGCCTCTTTTAAATCTTCATACTGTGCGCCATCAGCAGGATATATACCGCAGTAGACCATAGGATTGACCTTTTTATAGCCCGGCAACTGCTCTTTCACAGGATTTGCAACTAGTGTAACAGTATCTCCGACACGGGTATCCTGAATTGATTTAATACTTGCCGCAATATATCCGACATCACCAGCAGACAGCTTGTCGCAGGCAATAAGACCGCTTGGATGCATATAACCAACCTCTACGACATCAAACTCTGCCTTTGTCGCCATCATTCTGATTTTATCTCCGGCTTTCAAAGTTCCCTCTTTAACCCTGACATAAACGATTACACCTCGATAACTGTCATAGTAAGAGTCAAAGATAAGTGCTGCAAGAGGTGCGTCAGGGTTTCCTGTCGGAGCAGGAATTTTCTCCACAATAGCCTCCAGAACGTCAGCTACATTCTGTCCAGTTTTGGCAGAAATCAATGGTGCATCCTCAGCAGGAATACCAATTATATCCTCGATTTCATCAATCGCTCTTTTAGGCTGAGCTGACGGCAGGTCTATCTTGTTTATAACAGGTACAACTTCAAGATTGTGTTCTATTGCCAGATAAGTGTTTGCTAAGGTTTGAGCCTCTATACCTTGAGAGGCATCAACTATCAGTATTGCGCCCTCACACGCAGCAAGAGAACGTGATACCTCGTAATTAAAGTCAACGTGGCCTGGTGTATCAATTAAATTAAAGGTATACAAATTACCGTCCTTTGCGTTATACTTAAGACGCACTGCGTGAGCCTTGATTGTAATTCCTCTTTCTCTTTCAAGGTCCATATCATCAAGGAGCTGCTCCTCCATATCACGCTCAGCAACTTCTCCTGTAAGCTCTAAAAGTCTGTCAGCAAGTGTTGACTTTCCGTGATCGATGTGTGCAACTATACAAAAATTTCTAATTTTATCCTGCATTTTATCCCTCATAAATCAAAAATAGTATTATAACTATTATATTTTATCATAAAAGTAAGAATTTGTCATCACTTTTTTCAATTATTATTAAGCACTTTTATAATAACGTCGGAAATTACCTCCGCTCCTCGCTTAGCTTCGTCAATAGAATTTCCATTTGTTCCTACCTCCAATATAACACTCCCCTCTGATAATTGCTGATTAAATCGCTGTTCTCGTAAATTTACAGGTCGCATAAGTGTAGGATAAAGCTCATTTGCTTTTCGCTGTAGTTTAAGCGCAAGCTTCAAATTTTCATTCCATTTGCTATGTTTAAGCTGTGAGTCTGTACCTACAACAAACATAAGTTGTGCTGTCTTTTTACCGTCAATTTCAGTTACCAAGCTTAATTTACTGCCATCATCAGATGCTATAGCATCTCTGTGAATATCCAAAATAATATTTATGTCAGGATTTTCTTTAAGTCTTTTGTTTGTTGTTGCAGCAGCTCTTTCATACGCTCCATTATAAGACGGATAATCGTGAACTGTAGTATCGTGTATAACTGATATACCAGCATTTGAAAGCTTTTCTTTAACCACTTTTCCGACTGCAATCATATTTTTACTGTCATCAACACTTCTGTCCTGCTCTAAATAGCTTTCAGTTGTGTGTGTATGTATTATTAAAACAGTTGGCTTTTTACCTTTTTCTACAAACGATAACGGCTCTGAGAGTAGTCTTTCTGTATCAACAGTTTTCCCTGATTGATTTTTAATCTCTGTAAGAGCAGATGATGTATTTTCAATAACCTGTGGAATTTGAGAAGGGGGCGGAGCTAATATGTTTGGGCTTGGTGAAGGCTGTGCTTCCTCGTTCTCACCCACAATCATTGTATAACCTCCAAGTATCGCATTAACCCGTCCTTTGCTATCTGTAAATATTTCAGAAAATTCAGCATAAACAGTAGTGTTCCCGATAAACTTATCTATTACAAAACTAACAAAACCCTTATTTTCTATAGAAATAGATGTAAC
>JAZROS010000005.1:0-1811 GCA_045648825.1 Clostridia bacterium
AAGCACCGATTGTGCCTGCATAAGACCTTGTCTTAGCGCGCGGTAGGTTGCTTGTCTGAAATCTCCGCCCTCGGTGTGCTTTTGATGCGCTCTGCCGTTTACAAGTGTGATTTTAATATCTGTTATCGGTGCACCGATTAAAGTGCCTATATGCACCTTTTCTTCAAGATGCGTCAGAATAAGACGTTGCCAGTTACGGTCTAAAACATCCTCGCTGCATTTTGACGCTATTTTTATTCCGCTTCCTCTTTCGGCTGGTTCTAATAATAAATGCACCTCGGCATAGTGTCTTAAAGGCTCATAATGTCCTACACCCTCAACCGTGCTTTTGATAGTTTCCTTGTATATTATACTTCCCTCTTCAAACTCCACGTCCATACCAAAGCGGTCAGCAAGTATACGTTTTAAAACCTCCATCTGCACCTCGCCCATAACCTCTACATCAAGCTTTTGCAGTCTGTCATTCCATATAACATTAAGTTCAGTTTCCTCTTGCTCCAATCGGCGCAAAACCGCAAGGGCATTATGAACATCCGTTCCTTTTGGCAATTTTAAAGAATAGGAAAATACAGGCTCGGTAATTAGTGCGTGTGCACTTTTTTCAATTCCTATCCCCTGACCCGCCAAGACCTTATTAAGCCCTGTTACCGCGCAGACCTCTCCTGCAAAAACCTCCTGAACCTGTTTATATTTTACACCTGTATAAATTCTTATTTCGTTTACCTTTTCTCCGTCAATAAGCGATTTTACCTTTAAGCTTCCGCTTGTTATTTTAAGATAAACCAACCTCTGACCGTTTCTGTCCTCTGCTATTTTAAATGCAGTTGCACCGAATTTTTCACCCTTTGACCTTTGAGTTGTAAATCGGTCAACGGCAGATAAAAACACATCTATCCCCTCCGCCTTAAGCGCAGAGCCGAAAAAGCACAAAAACAGTTTCCTTGACATTATCGCTCTGGACAAAAGCTCGTCAGAAATAGTTGCTGTTGCCGAATATTCGTCAAGCAGATACTCCGTCTTAATTGCAGCATCCTCCAAAAAATCCTCACCTGAAAAATCAACACAGCCGTCATTTAATCTCGCTTTAAGGCCTGTCATTACCTTATCCCTGTCGGCAGTCGGTATATCCATTTTATTTACAAATATAAAGGTCGGCACATCATAATGCTCCAAAAGCTTCCACAAGGTTTCGGTATGGCTTTGCACACCGTCTGTACCGCTTATAACCAAAATAGCATAGTCAAGAACCCTTAATGTGCGTTCCGTTTCTGCCGAAAAATCCACGTGTCCGGGGGTGTCTAAAAGTGAAATTTCAGTATTACCGTATGAAATTGTTGCTTGTTTTGAAAAAATAGTAATTCCTCTGTCTCTCTCAATTTCATCGGTATCGAGAGTGGCATCTCCGTTATCAACTCTGCCAAGCCTGCTGATTTCTCCAGCAGTATACAAAAGGCTTTCCGAAAGAGTTGTCTTTCCGCTGTCAACGTGGGCAAGTATTCCGACTGTTATTTTTTTCAACTCAAGACACCTCCTCTTAAAAAATTTCTGATTTCCTATAATTATATACAAAATCACATCCTTTTGCAAGTCAAACGGATAATTTGCATATAAATATGCCAAACTAAGTTTAAAAACTACTAACAAGGAGTGGTAATATAATGTTTCGAGGAAAGGTTGCAGTAATAGGCTCAGGTCTTGTAGGGTCAACTACTGCTTATACGCTTATGCTCGGGGGACTTTTTTCCGAGATTGTAATAATTGATATTAACAAAGATAAAGCCGAGGGAGATGCTCTTGATATTGCGCACGGT
>JAZROS010000006.1:0-1733 GCA_045648825.1 Clostridia bacterium
GACCTGCAATAGATGGATTACTCTTTTCTTTAATTTTTGCTACAAGTTTATCTACTGACATTACACTAACTCTCCTTGGTTTACTTTAATATTTCCGCCAACAATGGTATATTCAGGTTTTGCACACAGAACATATCCGTCATAGGGCGAGTTTTTACTCTTTGACATAAATTTATTAATATCTACTGTGTATTCTTTATTCGCATCAAATATAATCACATCAGCTGAAGCGCCTATACTTAGACTACCTTTACTAAGACCAAGAATATCAGACGGATTTAAAGACATCTTTCGAATAAGCTCACTCATAGAAAGCAGACCCTCTTTTACAAGATATTTTACAGAGAGTCCTAATGAGGTTTCCAGACCTATTATACCGTTTAATGCTATATCAAATTCACAGTTCTTTTCATCTATATGGTGCGGTGCGTGGTCTGTTGCAATAGCATCTATTGTGCCGTCTGCAAGTCCCTGTTTTATTGCCTCTACATCTTCTGTTGTCCTTAGTGGCGGGTTCATCTTTGCATTCGCATTATATCCTCTTACACTTTCCTCAGTAAGCGTAAAATAATGCGGGCAGGTTTCACAGGTTACACGAACTCCTCTTTTCTTTGCTTGTCTGATAGCCTCAACTGAGCCTTTTGTGCTTATATGTGCAATATGAACAGCTGTGCCTGTGTTTTCTGCAAGGTTAATCTCGCGGTTAACCATTATCTCTTCTGCGCAGTTGCTGATACCTTTAAGTCCTAATTCAGTAGCAACTGCTCCCTCATTCATTGCACCTTCTGCTATACTCATCTCTTCGCAATGCGATATTACAGTAACATCAAACATATCAGCATATTCAAGTGCTCTTCTCATAAGTCCTGCACTCTTGACCGGCTTACCATCATCTGATATTGCCACTACACCTGCAAATTTAAAGCTTCCTATCGGTGCGAGTTCTTCACTGTTTAGTCCCTTTGTTATTGCAGCTATTGGAAATACATTGACAGCTGCTACCTGACTTGCCTTTGATTTTATATACTCAACAACAGTTACATTATCGCAGATAGGATTAGTATTAGGCATACAAGCGACAGATGTAATACCGCCAAGCGCTGCTGCCTTAGTACCGCTTTCAATATCCTCTTTATAAGTGAAACCTGGGTCTCTTAAATGCACATGCATATCAACAAGACCAGGGGTTACATATTTCCCGTTTGCGTCAATTACCTCTATGCCATCAACATCGTCAAGCTCAATATTCTCTCCGACATCACATATTACACCTTTGTCGATAAATATATCACAAACTTTATCAATATTATTTTTCGGGTCAACGACATGACCGCCTTTAATCAACAGCTTCATATTATACCTCCGACCATTATCCTCTGAGCCATTCCATAACGCTCATTCTGACTGCAACACCATTAGTTACCTGTTCGTTTATATAACTTGATTCACCGTCTACAAGCTCTGACGAAAATTCAACTCCGCGATTTACAGGACCTGGGTGCAGTACAATGGCATCATCCTTAGCAAAGCACATTCTTTTATCATCGACACCAAAAAATCGGTTATATTCTCCAAGACTTGGGAAAAGACCGCTCTTCTGTCTCTCAAGCTGAATTCTAAGTCCCATAACCACATCTGCATCAATCATTGCTTCCTGAACACTTTTGAACACTTTTGCACCGGTACTTTCGAGCCCTTTAGGAAGAAGTGTTGATGGCCCGCCTACTGAAACC
>JAZROS010000007.1:0-9418 GCA_045648825.1 Clostridia bacterium
TCTTTTTTCACAATAAGCCTGAACAACTTTATTGTAACTGATTGGTGATGTTTTTGGTATAACCTTTGTTACCCACCCGCATAGCAGGTGGTTTATTGTTGCGTGTCGTAACACGCAACGGTCTAAAGACGCTAATGCAAATAGCAGCAAGCTCTCGCCTACTGCTATTTGTGTGGTCAATTAAAATATTTTGGTCAATTTTTGGATCAAGCTCCGAAAACTAAATTTCCTGAAATCTCTTTTCCTTAAAATTTTATGTTCTATTATTTAACCGCTTTCTTTCTGCGGTAAATTTCTAAAACTACTATGCAGGTTGCACTGATGCTCAGTAAGAGCACCCACAGCACAATGTGGGAATTATCTCCGGTTTGGGGAGAGTTTATCTCGGTATCCTGTTTGTTATCATCGCCTTGGGGGTTATCTTCGGTGTTGTCGATAATTTCTCCTTCGGTGAAAGTGATGTTAGTCTTTACTTCGGCATAACTTTCACCAATAACACCTCCGAGATTTTCGGTGATGTATTTCTCCAACAGTTCCACATCGAGCATACCGTCGTTTTGCAGAATCTTTGCGTTTGCAAACATACTCATTCCGTCACCGCATTCGAGCAAATGGTAACTGTCCGATGCAATGGAATAGGTTTTGTTAAGGTCGATAGGCTCGTACCCACCGCTTTCTCTACTTTGCACCTTGATGTTATACACACGGTACTGACCGTCAATTCCGGTGAACACCCAATTTTCGTCCACTTGGGCTGCAGACTCAATGGCGGTATTTACCGAGAAAGTGATACCCGACAGGTGTGGGAACGCACCGCTTTCGGTAGGCCAATATTTCACGGCAAGTTCAAGAAAGTCCTTGATGTCTTGACCTTTCACTTCTGCCAAAACGACTTGGTTGTTAAATGGAAATACGCTGAGCATATCGTTAAAGGTAACATCACCCTTTGCAATAGGCGCACGTAAACCGCCGCCGTTGACATAGCCAATATCGGCACCCATTACCTCACGGAAGGCATCAGCACACAGATCGCCAAGGTTGGTTTCCTGGATTCTTACAAGACGGTTACCGTCTTTGTCGTGGGTAATAAGCTCAGTTTCGCTTACTGCCACCTTGCGCTCGCCTAAAACGGAATATTCATCGTTTATCTGCTGCAAAAGAGCATCCACCGTAGCGTCGGTTTTAGCGTAATCCGCCGTCTTTACAAGCTCGGTGGTAAAATTGCCGTCCCGGATAGTCAGTTTGCCAATATGTTCAAACTTTGTGCCTGTGGAGGTCAGCACGACCTCGTTACCGCCCTCATCAGTCAGCTTCATATTTTCGATGACCGAATGGGAGTGGCCGTCCAGCACAACGTCAAAGCCGTCTGTGTTCTCGATCAGATCCACTACGTCCTCATACTGCTCATCTTCTTCATATCCGATATGGGAAAGAGCAATGATGTAATCAGCACCCTGTGCTTTTGCGGCATCAATATTTGCCTGAATCACATCATAAAGGGTTTCTACGTTAAAGGTGTAAATATAATTGCCGCCTTCGTCCTTAAACTGTGCCGGCGAAGATGAGGACAAGGTGGACGGTGTTGTAATACCGATATACGCAATATCTACATCACCGTAGGACACAATGGAATAGGGTTCAAAATAAGACTTGTCCTCACCTTTTCTTTGGAAGTTACAAGAGATAGGCTTTGTATTCATCATACTGCTGAGTTCGTTAAGGCGAGGGAGCTTATAATCAAATTCGTGATTTCCAAGCGTTACCGCATCATATCCCACAAGGTTCATAAGGTCAATGATATATTCACCTTTGGAAATGGCACCCAAGCTGCTGCCTTGAATGTAGTCGCCCACAGAAACCACGCCCACGTGTCTATAGCTTTCCATCAGCTCGTTTTTCATTGCGGCAAGTTTGGAATAACCCTCCACCGCACAATGCACATCGTTCTCATAAAGGATTACGATGGTGTCATTGTCCTTTGCATATACCACACCTGTAAACACAGAGAGTGCCATACACAAAACAAGAGTAAAGGTTATTATTTTCTTACTTAGGTTCTTCACTTTTCTTCCTCCGTTAGCACAAAAAGCCATCCAATGTGCTATTATTTGATTACCGTCACCCGTAAAAGAATGGCTGTAATTTGCAGCGTTTATTTAACCTTTGGTGGTGTTTTTTGTTTTACAAATGGGATTATTACAAACGGAATGTAAATTGCAATAGGCAAAATTACACCTATGTAAGCATACCGAGACTGGATGAATGCATTAAATAATCCGTGAACAATAATTGCAACAGTTAAAAGGGCAAAGGTGCCTGTATAGAAGAGCTTTTTTCGTTTTTTAACATACGACACCCCGAATCCTACAAGACTGGTGCAAATACCATGCAACAAAGCAGAAGAAAATCCTCGGGTAAATGCCCAAATAATTGAGGTCTGATCCAAGTTTGCAACCAAGATATAGCAATTTTCCAAAATTGCAAATCCGATTCCCAAGGCCATAGACACCGTTAAGAGGTCGGCTCGCTTATCCGAGATCACAAAACCGAAATAGATAATCGGTATTGCCTTTAAAAGTTCTTCCACAATAGGTGTAAGCGTAGTGGTTACTGCAAACACATTCGGATCCCATGTGCCATAAAAAGAATCACGGAGTATAAAATTAATTTGGGCTGCCAAAAGGCAGATTATAAGTCCCAAAAGCATATAAAACAAAGTGGTTCTCGACTTCTTTTCAAGCAATGAAAGCATCAAAGAAATCGGCACAGCAGTACAGATAAAAATAATATATAGCATTTAACTAAACCACCTTTCTGCACCCCGTTTTGCGCTAATGACTAACAGAAATCCCATAATGCCCAACAAGATAACGCTTATTCCATAAAGAGCTGTCAGCTGATAAACCTTAAGCACGGTGCTCAGCAATATTATCCCTGTCGTGATCAGCATAAAAAGATTATACTTTCTTATACAAGCGATAATACCCAGATCTACATCGGGCAAAATAAGGTGTTTTAAATTATAGTACGAGGCCAATGCAGCAGGTAAATATAAAATAGCATATACTATTTTCAGCGTGTCCCCAATGGGCGACAAAACGATCAAGACAACAGAAACAATCACGGGAACAACTGCCAGAATACCTATTATTCTATATTTGCGCATTGCTTTGCTCCTATCGTCGCCCAGACCGTCGATCTGCCCGAATGCTGCTGAGAAAATAAAAATGAAAAAGCCAAAAACACCAAGCATTCCAATATTAAAACCGTTTGTCAGACTGTTTTTGATTTCTTCCGGAGCAGTAATCCTCAACATTAAAGTAAATATATTACCAAGCGCCAGGCAAGCAACACCACTAGCAATAATTTGAGCAAACAATATGCTTTTTTTCTTAAAGGATACTGCTATACCGTAGATCGCTGATGCAGCAAGAAGAAGTGTTGAAACAATTTGTGATATAAATTCAAATTTATCCATTCTTTCACTCCTATTCTACAATTAGCATTATCGGATCTGAGTAATTGTAAATCCACTCAGTACTTCCATCAGCGAGCGTAATCTTTTTCTTAACAAGGCAACGATATATTGCTTTATCCCAAAGCGGAGAAGCAGCACCGATTTTATATTCAGCTTTGTTAGCGTTTGTTAGTGTAGTCCAACCCTTTGCAAAAAGTCTGCGTTCCCACTGATATGTAACAGTTTCGCCCTCTTGAATACCCGCTACATTTACCTTAATATTAGCAATTTCTGATGCTTTTACAGTGAGCGTGGGAGTTTCAGTAGTAACAGTTAGTCCACCGTTTTTATTAAGGGTTTTTGCTTTGGCAACAGGGCTTTCAAGGCTTTTTGCATTTGCTGCAGTAGGAGCATTTTTGGCAGTAATTACTTTATATTCATATTCTTTGCCAAATTCAAGACCTTCCTTATCAATAAAGTAGTTAGTGCCATACGGAGCGGTTCCTACCGTTTCAAAAGCACCATCAAACCCTTCTCTCGAACGCAAAATCTCGTAGTGAACATCTAATTTCTCGTTGGATTCATACTCCTGCCAATAGACTTTATTTGCAGGAATCAGATTTCCGTTATCGTCATAAGCCTCAATACCATAGGCCGTAACATTTTCGGGCATTCTGGGGTTTGTGGAGCAATTTGTTACATGATAGGTTATGAACGGGATTGTTTTGCCGTCAACACTTACATTATACGCTTTGAGTCTCCAAGTAAAGCCATAGTCATCGTCGATTCCCTCAACAGGAATATTACGAACATTGCCGGAATAACCGGTTCCGCTTCCGTTGATTTGCCCCCAAGCGCTGTTAAGATCATAGGCGACACCGCCATACCCGCCCAAACCGAACAGTTCAAAGCCGAACATAACATCTACGGATAAACTAAGGCCATGTTGTCTTTCTTCTTCAGAGGAAATCTCGATTTGAGAACCGCTAATACCTTTGTTATAGCTTGTCCGGATTGCATCATTGCCTTGCAAATCCGTGTAGCCGGGATAATTGTATGTGATGGGATCTCCGTCGGTATGAACAACAATGTTCCCTTTTAGAACATCCTTGTGATATTTTTTGGCAAGTTTATCGTATTCATCAATGGTCATTGAGGTCATCACTGAATCATACGATTTTGGAATAATATACGGTTGCTCCTTAACACCATCCGGAGTTGCCAAAAGAATAGTGTAATAATAACACTCAACAGGAATTACGCAGGTTGCAACAACCGTTTCTTGTGTTGCTGAAAAAGACGTAGTCTTTGTGGTTGTTTTTGATTCTGTAAATGTATTGGTATATTGAAGCTTTAAATCCGCCTGTCCAACTAGAAACGAACCGTGCCCAATTGCTCCGATAGCGTGATCTATGCTATGTGATGAACCTGCTGTTGTGCTTACCGTATAAGTCGTGTTTCCCATAACGATATAGTTTTCTTCTACATGCAAAAAGTCGCCAAAGGTGGGTGGTGCTGCGACAATAGCTATTGCAGTTGGCTCGGTGTAAGTAAACTCCCAATCATCATAACGCAGTGTGCCTGTATCATAGTCGGTATTGGCTAATGTAAAGCAACCAATAGGAGTATCTCCGACCCTGGTTCCGTTGTAAGCTCTTTTTTGTGTGGAGACATCGGGATGCATACTTAAAATTCTGGAATTCCCTTTATAGTAAAGCAAGAAAATTTCTTCTTGATCATCCCCCTCAGCGTTGGCATAAATCATGCCTGAATAGCCTTCATACAGAACGCTATCAGCTTTCATATAGCTCTCTCTTCCGTTTTTGATATGGGACAGCTTTTTATCGTCATAAGAATATTTAATAAGCATTCCATCATAGCAAAGCATAATCGGAGAGTCTTTAGCAGATTGCGTAACACTATTGGATTTTACATCATATTGTTGTCTGGTAGCGAACACAACCGGATTCACAAGAAAGGTTGTTTGGATCTCATCTATATAACCAGATGAAATATTACTGGTAAACTCCGTAGAGCAGATGCTTGTAATTGTATTGTCTTGCCAAGAGAATACAGTAACAGCATCGTTTACTGAAATGATTACAGTATTGGAAGCATCATAAATAACATCCTTAATACCGCAAACGGCGATTTCGTTTTCGCCGTCTTTATTGATATCAAGTGCAACAACACCCGCACGATAAAAGCCATTTACAACCGTTTCGGCTGTGTATTGATAGCCCGTATCTCCGCCTTTCCATACATAAACCGTAGCGACTGATTGTTTTTTGGTCAATTTATTGATTCTGAGCTTGGTTACGCCGTCCGAAGTTACCGCCAACACGTCTTCAACGCCATCACCATTCACATCTTCGATAAAGAGATCTACAAGTTTAGAACCATAATCCAGTGCAATATCAGAGTGATAAGCAAATGCCGAAATTCTGCAATTGTTATTTGTTAACGATACCACTTGATAAACAACATGCTTTAAATACCAACCGGTTTTTGCAGTGTAGGAAGGATATGTAACAATAAATTCATCGGGGGAAATTTTTTGCTTGTTTTGTTTATCGTTAATAATATTGCCTGTTACTACCTGAAGCATTGGTGCAAGGTCATATTTTGACTGAATATATCCAAACGGAAGTTCAGCAACGCTTATACATTCGATTTCAGTCGCATTATCAGTCGGATTAAAAACAGCCATATATATTTTTAAATTTTCTTTGGAGCCGTTATCCGGCATTCCGCCTGTTGCAAACAAAACTACAGTTCCATTATTCAATAATTCTGCGTTAAAATCGCCCGTACCTGCTGTAGCATAGATGATTTTATCCCAGGTAATCACAGAGTTGGTGCCCTTGATCTTAAAACCTTTTTGTACTGCATTCATATTGGTTGTACCAACATTTTTGGATGTGTTTTTGTCAAGTGCCGGAACATCGTCATTGGCGGAGCCTTCCAGATGGAAATAACCGCCCATTCCCATATACAGTGCTTCTTCATAGCCGAATGCCTTTGTATAAATTGAACCAAACGGGGAATTTTCAACATTACCGTTGGACTCACTATAGCCTTTTATCTCATTCGGATCTATTTGTACACCATAATCCGAAACTACAACCTTAGGTTCTACATTCTGTGTAGCATTTGAATTGCTATCGGTAGACTGTGTTGTTTCGTTCGGAGCTGCCAAAACATTGAAGGGGGTTATTGCTAATATAAGACAAAAGCTTATTAATAAACTAATTATTTTTTTCACGCTTTAACAGCCTCCTTCCTTTTTGTGTTTGCTTGTTTCAAATCTTTTTTAGATTCTTTTTTCTTTACAACAATAAACAACACACCCAAACCAATCAGCAACACGGTAATGCTTAATATGACCCAGAAATTCGGTTCATAGAAAATAGATGCAATATTAAGATTTCCCTCACTATGATATGTAAGTGCTATTTCTTGATTGTTTGGTATGGGTTGGTCGCAAAGGAAAAGCTTTGCGCAGGAAAACGTGATTCCTCTTTCTTGCGATGAAGCATCGTTAAACTGCTGAACAGTTACGGCAACAGGTTGCCAATCGTCAGAATTTTGAGAAAGGGTAGAATTTCGTCTTACATAAACGCGATTCACAGAGGAAAGAGCCTTATTGGAATAGACAATAATCGAGTCCGTTTGCCCTCTGTGCAAAACCTTGTCACTAATATACATATTGACCGGTATGTCGCGCGTCATATCATTATTAGGGGCCATCATTCTTATTGACACATTATCGGATGTTCCGTCAAAAAGGCCATCCCCGTTTAGGAATGAAATCTGATAAATGCTACCCTTGTTTGCCAAAAATAGCTTGCTGCTATTTTCAATCCAAGAGTTTATCGCAATCTGGTTATACATATTTTCGTCGCCGTCATACTGGGATTCAATACGCACGTAATCTAATTTAACAGCGTCACCGCCGCAAGTAACCTCTACCGCGTAAATGATTCCCAAATCAGCATGATTAAAAGTATAACTTCTTGTTTTTCCTTTTGTGAAAGGATTTGTACCGCTGATTTTTTTAAACAGATTACTGTGGGTGACTTTACCCTTTGTGCCATAAAAAGTAAAACCAAAACTTCTGTTTATCGTTCCTGCATTTGAGGTGTTCGAAATCTTTAATGTTACCTTATAGTCTTGATTTTGACCTATGGGAGCAGCTGAAACATACAAAGAAGACGACAAAATAAGTACTATAACACTGAAAAACATTATTAATAGTCTTCTCATTATTTCACATCCTTTTTATTGTAATTGCTTTATAAGAACAACCTATATATTTTTTTTGATTTTTAAAATGTTCTGTCCGTCTTTGTATTCATAGGTGATATCGTCCATTGTCTTTTTCACCATAAAAATTCCAAGACCGCCGATCTCTCGTTCTTCTGCAGAAAGCGTGGTGTTAGGATCAGATTTTGCAAGGGGATCGTAAGGCACACCTTTATCAATGAAAGTGATGACCACGGCGAGAGGATCTTCGATAACCTCCACGCGAACGGTAGCTTCTCCTACATGGGGATTGTATGCGTAGTGGGCAATGTTGCCGAAAAGCTCGTCGATTGCAATGTCGATCTGCATCTGAGCCTTCATAGGACAATCAAGTGCTTCAAGCTGCTCGTTTACAAAATCCGTTACAGTTTCAATATTCTCAACTGTTGCGGCAATGGTTAATTCTTTCATTGTGCATCCTCCTCACTTGGTTTCATCTTCTCTTTATATTCGAGACAAAGCATCGTAATATCATCAAACTGATCGGCCTCACCGACAAATTCATCAATATCCTTCTTAACCGCAGGAAGAATCTCGTGGGGTGTTACGTTCTTCACTTTGTTCAAGATGGCTCCAAGTCGCTCCATTCCATAAAGCTCGTTATTGATATTCGTCGCCTCGGTTACACCATCGGTGTATTGGAAGATCTTGTCGCCCGGCTCTAATCTCATCGAGCCTGCGCGGTATTTCATACCTTCCATACCGGCAAGGTCAAATGCTGCACGAATCTTGTAGGACTCAAAATCACCGCCTGCTTTGCAGATAAAGGGCATTTCGTGTCCTGCATTCACGTAAACGAATTCACCTGTTACAAGGTCAAGCACACCCTCAAAGGCTGTGATAAAGAGTTCTTCGCTGTTAGACTCGCAAAGGAGGTTATTGACCTCGGTAAATACCTTGCCAAGATCTCTGCCGGGGGTGGTGTGGTCTTTGATTAAGGTCTTACCGATGACCATAAAGAGAGCTGCGGGAACTCCCTTACCCGAAACGTCTGCCATAACAATGGCGAGGTGTCTGTCATCCACCATAAAGAAATCGTAGAAGTCACCACCAACCTCTTTTGCAGGCTCCATCGTGGCGTAAATGTCAATTTCTTTTCTTTCGGGGAATGCCGGGAATATACACGGAAGCATAGAAGCTTGGATGTGCTTTGCAACATCAAGCTCTGCTCCGATACGCTCTTTTTCTGCCGTAACACCCTCAAGCTTTTTGATGTAATCTTTAACGTCCCCGTACATCTCCTTGAAGGAGTCAAACAGTTCTTCGATCTCATTTCCCGTTTTCACGGAAACGTCAATGGAGTCCTCGTTTTCAAGATTTTCAACCATGCTTTTTGAAGCATCACGAATCTTATTTATGGGATTTACAATCTTCCGCTTTACGAAGAAGAAGCACATCAGAATCGCCGCAAGCACTACAAGGAAGATAGTCGCAATTACAACCACGAGAAATTCCCGCATATTCGCTTGCAGGTCGGGCATATACACGTCAACACCCACAACCGCTACCGGCTCGCCACTGCTATTGAAAACGGGAGAGTATGCGGAGGCAATATATCCATACTTATCATCATTGACAAGTTCGATTTCTTCAGGAGGATTCTGCTTATAGATGGCGTAGGTAGCTTCCTTACCGCCTTCCATATATTCCTCACGG
>JAZROS010000008.1:0-7789 GCA_045648825.1 Clostridia bacterium
TGCAAAAATGACTGTATCTACTGCGGTATACGTTGCTCTAATAATAGTGCTCAAAGATTCCGTCTTACAAAAGAACAGATTTTAAACTGCTGTAAAAACGGCAAAGAACTGGGCTTTTCTACGTTCGTATTGCAGGGCGGGGAAGATTTACACTTCACAGATGACGTTTTATGTGATATAATAGACGGAATAAAGAAAATAGCACCTGATGCAGCGGTTACTCTTTCGCTTGGAGAAAGGAGCCGAGAGTCCTATCGTGCACTAAAAAATGCAGGTGCTGACAGATACCTTCTAAGGCACGAAACAGCAACTTCTGAACATTACAGCAAGCTTCACCCCGAGGGTATGAGCCTTGAAACACGCAAGAAATGCCTTTTTGATTTAAAGGATTTGGGGTTTCAGGTTGGTTCAGGTTTTATGGTTGGCTCGCCCTATCAGACGGATGAGTACATTCTTGCAGATATTCGTTTTTTGCAGGAGTTAGAGCCTGATATGATTGGAATAGGGCCTTTTGTGCCGCATAAGGACACACCGTTTGGCGAGTATAAAAGCGGAAGCTTAGAGCTTACCTTAAGGCTGATTTCCATATTAAGACTTTGCTTTCCTGAAGCACTGTTGCCGGCAACAACAGCTCTTGGAACAATTTCCGAGGGGGGCAGGGAAAAGGGACTTAAATGCGGTGCCAATGTTGTTATGCCCAATCTTTCGCCTAAGGACGCAAGGGAGAGCTATAATCTTTATGATAACAAGCCGATAACAGGTGCTGAGAGCATTGAGGGACTTAAAATATTGGAAGAGAAAATCAAATCGGCGGGCTACACGATGGTAATGTCCAGAGGCGATGCACCGAGATTTATAAAGGAGTAAGATTTAATAATGAGTTATGTACTGCCGTTGGTGGCACTTAGAAATATTGTAATAATGCCTAATTCTACCGTCAGCTTTGACGTTTTAAGGGATTTTTCTCAAAAGGCTATAGATGCGGCGACAAACGGCACAAGAGAGGTTATTCTTGTTGCGCAGATGGACCCTGGGGTTGAAAAGCCGAGCTTTGACGAGGTCTATAAAGTGGGAACGCTTTGCAGAATAAAACAGGTAGTAAAGATGCCGCGTGGTGTTGTAAGAGTGATGGTTGAAGGCGTAAAAAGAGTCGAGCTTTTTGAGCTTGCATTAAGTGAGCCGTATATGAGTGTTATAGCGGATGATTTTCAGGAATTTCCTGAGGAAAGTTCTGCTCATACAATAGCCATAGCAAGAAATCTTAAAGCAGCATTTGATGAATATGTAAAATATTCGAGAGTAATTACAGGCGATGAGCTTGCAAATCGTACATTTAAAACAAAATCTCTCGGCGGGCTATGCGACTGTCTGGTTGGCATATCAAATATAGATTTTCGTATTAAGCAGGAAATGCTCGAGATTGCAGACAGCCACGAAAGAGCGGAAGGCTTTATTACGGCACTTTCCTACGAAACTGAGATTTTGAAGCTTCAGGCGGAGATTGCCAGAATGGCTAAAGAACGCATAGAGCAAAACCAACGAGATTATTTCCTTCGTGAAGAAAAGAGAGTTATCGAGGAAGAGCTTGGCGACGGTGTGGAAAATGAAGCAGAGGAATATCGCCAAAGGGTAGAGGCGCTTAATATCTCGGATGAAGTGCGTGAGAAAATAATGAAAGAAATCTCGCGTTTTGAGAAGATGGCTGGCTCAAGTGCAGACAGTGCCGTTTCGAGAAATTACTTAGACACAGTTTTAGAGCTTCCGTGGGAGAAGAAAACTGCGGAAAATCTTGACATAGACAAAATCAGGGAAATTCTTGACGAGGACCATTACGGCTTAGAAAAGGTCAAGGAACGCATAATAGAGCAGATGGCGGTAAGAAAGCTTACCGAAGGAAGACAGGGAACACTTATTTGTCTTGCAGGACCGCCAGGAACAGGAAAAACCTCTATTGCAAAGTCAATAGCGCGTGCAATAGGAAGAGAATATGTCAGAATTTCGTTAGGCGGTGTACACGACGAGGCTGAAATCAGAGGGCACAGAAAGACTTACATAGGCTCAATGCCGGGAAGAATTATGTCGGGTATGATTTCTGCAAAGGTAAAAAACCCGTTGATGCTTTTGGATGAAATTGATAAAATGGGTGCGGATATAAAAGGGGACCCTGCGTCTGCTATGCTTGAGGTGCTTGACTATGAGCAGAACAAGAATTTTAAGGACCATTATATCGATTTGCCGTTTGACCTTTCGGATGTTATGTTCATTGCGACTGCAAATGACGTATCAAGAATTCCAAGACCACTTTTGGACCGTATGGAGCTTATTGAGGTGAACGGTTACACCAACCTCGAAAAGCTAAGCATTGCAAAGGATTATCTGATACCAAAGCAGGCAAAGGAGAATGGTATCTTCGGCAAGAAGTTTGAAATAACAGATGATGCTCTTATGAGTATATGCACAGAATATACCCGAGAAGCAGGGGTAAGACAGACAGAACGTGTTATAGCATCTGTTATGCGTAAGATGGCAAGGAAATTTGCGGACGGACAGCGTTCGGTCAAGGTTTCAAAACGTAACATTAAAGATTACCTCGGAAAGCCGAAATACAATTTTGATAAGATAAACGAAAAGAACGAAGTCGGTATAGTAAGAGGACTTGCCTGGACGGCGGTTGGCGGTGATACTCTGTCGGTTGAAGTAAATGTTATGGACGGAAGCGGAAAAACACAGCTTACAGGTCAGCTTGGCGATGTTATGCAGGAGTCGGCAAAAACTGCAATCAGTTATATCCGCTCGGTCAGCGACAAGCTTGGGATTGAAAAGGATTTTTATAAAACAAAGGATATACACATCCACGTTCCTGAGGGTGCAGTTCCTAAGGACGGACCATCGGCTGGGATTACTATGGCAACTGCGGTTGCAAGCGCGCTTACAGGAAAAGCTGTTAGACGTGATGTTGCAATGACGGGTGAAATCACCTTAAGAGGCAAAGTTCTCGAAATAGGAGGACTTAAGGAAAAATCCACAGCAGCATTAAGAGCGGGCATAAACACGGTGATTATTCCTGACGGAAACAGACCTGATATTGACGATATGCCCGATGAGGTACGTTCAAAGATAAAATTCATACCTGTCAAGGATATGAGTGCAGTACTCTCAAATTCACTTATCAACTGATGAAAGGATAAAGAAAGATGAATATTCATAATGCTCAGATAACCGTTTCTGCGGTTAAACCGACACAATATCCCAAAACAGGTGTGCCTGAGTTTGCTTTTGTCGGAAGATCAAATGTGGGCAAAAGCTCGCTGATAAACAAAATACTTAACAGAAAATCTCTTGCAAGAGTAAGTTCCACTCCTGGTAAAACTATAACTATAAATTTTTATGATATAGATGAGTCTATATTTTTGGTAGACCTTCCCGGTTATGGCTATGCGAAACGTAGCCAGAATGAAATACACGAATGGGGAGATATGATAGAGTCTTATCTTTCAAACAGACCGCAGCTCAAACAGATATTTTTGCTTGTTGATTCAAGACATATTCCCACAAAGGATGATATTATGATGCTTGAATGGATAAGGACTGTACGCCCTGATGATACAGTGATAGCTATTGCTACTAAAACGGACAAGCTTAAAAAGAGTGAAAAAGAGTTTAATCTAAACAGAATTTACGAAAAGCTCGAGCTTACTGAAAATGATATTTTAGTTCCGTTTTCCACCAAGGGCGACGAGGGCAAAAATACCGTATGGGATATGATAAATATGATACTTGCCGGTTAAACCGGAATTACACCAAGGAGGCATGTGATGAAAAAGGTAATAACAGTAGTTCTTGCTGCTGCGTTTTGTACTTTTGTATACTTCGTGATAAGCTATGTACAGGCACCTGTTTCCACTATTTCGGCGTATAGTGTAAATCTTGAGGAAATTGTGGAAGGTAATGCTTTTATTGTGCGTAAGGAAACAGTTTATACGGCAGACCAAGGCGGCAGAGCATATAGCTATGCAAGAGAAGGAGCAAGAGTTGGTAACAGTAGACGTATATGTTCTGTTTACAGCGGAGAGATTGATGAGAGCTTGCTTCAGGAACTGGGTTCAGTAAACAGTAAGATAACAGAATTAGGCTCTGTTATCGTTGACAGCAGTGGATTTATGGCTGCCGGAGGCTCTGTTGCGCAAAGACTTTTGCAGCTTCAGGAAGAAATAGAGGCAGCAGCTGCGGAAAATGATATAGAAAAAATTTCTAAATGCAAGGAAGAAATTGTGCTTTTGTCATCAGGAACTGCTGCTAAAAGTAATGCTGACAGATTGGCAGAGCTTACTGCAAAACGTGCTGAGCTTGAAAGCAGAATTACCAATCCGAGACAGGATATATATTCTACAGAGGCAGGGATTTATTCTGCAAAAATAGATGGATATGAGAATGTTCTTAGTGTGGATGATGTGCTAAATTTTAATGTTGAGAAGTTTGCGCAAATCAAGCCGGAAGATGAGAAAACAGAGGATGTTGAAGGAGATACTCTCCCTGGTGATAAGGTCTGTAAGATAATAGATAACCATGTGTGGTATATTATGACTCTTGTTGAACGTGATAAGCTCGAAGGCTTGAAAAAAGGCGACAATGTAGAAGTACGTTTTGACAAGCTGCCCGGAGAACTGGTAAAAGCATCTGTTGTATCGGTATCTAACGAGCCGGAAGGTCAGGAAAAGGCTGTTGTTGTTTTAAAATGCGAAAGCTTTTCGGAAGGGGCGTTTTCGATACGTGCCACAGGTGTTGAGATTATAAGAAACAGCTATAGCGGATTTGAAGTGCCCGTTCATGCAATAAGAGTTTTAGACGGCCAAAACGGTGTTATGGTAAGAGTGGGCGGAAGTGATGTTTTCAAGCCCTGCAAAATGATTTATCAGGAAGAAAACTCGGATAAAGCAATTATAATACCGGACACAGATGATGTGAATAAACAACTCAATGAATATGATATGATAATAGTAGGAGAGAAATAAAGAGTGGAGGTGCAGGCGGTGATAAAAGACAGACTGTCAGATGTGAGAGAAAAAATAAACAGGGCAAAAAATGGTGAAGACAGAGATGTTACTCTAATTGCCGTTACTAAAACTCATTCTCCCGAAATGATAAATGAAGCAATAGACGCAGGAGTAACTGATATTGGCGAGAATAAGGTTCAGGAGATACTTGATAAATACGACAAGGTAAAGCCTGTAAGATGGCACCTCATCGGACATTTGCAGACAAATAAGGTTAAGTATATTATTGATAAGGTATTCCTTATCCACTCTGTAGATTCTGTAAAGCTAATGGACGAAATAGAACGTCAGGCCGAAAAACACGGTATTGTAATGGAGATACTAATACAAGTCAACATTACGGGTGAGGAAACTAAATTTGGGATAAATCCTGATGAGCTTGACGAACTTTTAAAGTATGCCGGTACGTTAAAACATATTAAAGTAGTGGGACTAATGACAATTCTCGCAAAACTTGACAGCGACGTTGCAAAAAGATTACATTTTAATAACATATTCGAAAGGTTTGTTGACATTTCTTCTAATAAATATGATAATGTTTGTATGAAATATCTGTCTATGGGCATGAGCGGCGATTTCGAGATGGCTGTTGAATGCGGTTCCAATATGGTCAGGGTGGGAAGTGCCATATTTGGAGATAGAGAGTACAAATAATATTATGTGTACAGGGAGGAAATAGGTATGGGTTTTGTTGAGTCTGTAAAGGACATGCTCGGCTTTGGTGATTATGATGATGAGTATGTAGATGAGTTCGATTATGAAGAGGAAGAATACGAAGAGGCTCCTCAGCGTGAATCTGTATTTAGCAGAAAGAGCAATAAGGTTGTTTCACTTAATCCTCAGGGAAATCAGGCAAAAATTGTTGTATTAAAGCCTAAGTGCTTTAATAATTCCACAATGGTAGCTGATGAGCTTAGAAGAAGACGTCCGGTAATTGTTGATGTTGGTGCGTTAGATCCTGATGAGGCAAGACGCGTTATCGATTTTATTTCCGGTACGGTTTATGGTATTGACGGAAGAATGCAGAAGATTACAAGCGGTATCTTCGTTGCAACACCAAGCCAGGTTGATATAATGGGCGAGGTTGTCAAGGATTCTGAAGGAATTGAGTGGAGTGCACTCTGATAAAGGAATTTAAGGCATTGCGCCCTTGGGGGTACAATGCCTTTTACTATAATAACAGTAATGAATAACGATAAGCTTTTGATGAGACGTATATCGGATATATCTGCTCTTGCGGATAAATATAATACACCTCGCTTTTCTGACTTCTTGGACGAAGCGGAGCAGGCAGAGGTGAAAGCATCTTATCTGGATAATGGCGGAGTTTGGTTTGGCGGATACGAAACTGCTGCCAGACGTGTGCTTGGTTTCTTTCCTGAATGGTGTGAGAAAGATTATTTAGAATTTCCGATTACGGCTGTTAAAATTGAAAACAAGGGTACAAAAAAGCTGACACACAGAGATTACCTCGGTACAATTATGAGCCTTGGAATAGAAAGAAAGAAAATCGGTGATATTTCGGTTTCGACCAAAGGTGCTTATGTCTTTGTTTTAAAGGATATGGCTGATGTGGTTTGCGGAATTGAGAAGATTTCTAACTGCGGTGTCAGATGTAAGGAAGTTCCGATTGCTGAATGTGAAATAGCAACGGCGGAATTTGAAATGCGGGATATTGTTGCTGCAAGTATGCGTCTTGATGCAGTTTTGGCTGCACTTTTGAAGCTGTCGAGGAAAAATGCCTCCGACTTAATTATAGGCGGAAAATGTGCGGTAAACCATTTGCTTACCGAGCGCAGCGACTATATACTTAATCAGGGCGACCTACTTTCTATAAGGGGCTTTGGAAGGGCAGAAATTGCAGCTGTCGGCTCTAAGACAAGGAGCGACAGACTTCATATAACTATTAAAAAATTCATTTAGGGAGCGTGGGTTTTATGTTAACACCTATTGATATTCAAAATCAGGATTTTGCGGTAAAATTAAGGGGCTATGATGCAGATGAGGTTGATGATTTTTTAGACCTTATCGGTGCAGACTATGAAAAGCTTTATAAGGAAAATATAGAGCTTCGTGATAAGGTTTCATCACAAAAAAGTGAAATTGAACACTACAAAGCTATGGAGCAGACCCTCCAGCAGTCAATTATACTTGCACAAAAAGCTGCTGAGGATATAGAAAAGAATGCAGCAAATAAAGCGGATGCCATAGTTAACGAGGCACAAAGCAAATCTACCGATGCTGTGCGTGTTACCGAAGAAGAACTTGTTAAAAAGCGCAACGAGCTGTCAAGATTAAAGCTTGAGGTTGAAAGCTTTAAAACAAGAATTAAAGGAAATTGCTCCGGAATACTTGAAATGTTGGAAAAAATGGAGTAAAATAGAAGGGACGTGTATTTTGCCACGTCCCTAAAGTTGTTTTTAATGCTAAAGTGAAAGGACGATACATCAATGTGCGAAAACTGTAAAGACTACACAAAATCGGTCAATCTTCCGCAAACCGATTTCCCGATGCGTGCAAACCTGCCGCAGAGAGAACCCGAAACGTTAGCATATTGGGAAAGCATTGACCTTTACAATAAGCTTATGGAGAGAAATAAGGGAAAGAAGCCGTTTGTACTTCACGACGGACCTCCGTATGCAAATGGTGACATTCATATGGGTCATGCTCTTAATAAGATACTTAAGGATATTATCGTAAGATATAAGAATCTTTCGGGCTTCTATGCACCGTAT
>JAZROS010000009.1:0-3358 GCA_045648825.1 Clostridia bacterium
GTTCTCGATTTGTGTGAAAAATATGATAAGCTTCTTACCTCTATTCTGGTAGGAAACAACATAGTAAATATACTTTCTTCATCGCTTGCAACGACCTTGTTTGTAACCTATTTTCCCAAACAGGGTGTAGCTCTGTCAACAATAGTTATGACAGTAATTGTTCTTATATTTGGCGAGATTACGCCTAAGAGCATTGCAAAAGAGGCACCTGAAAAGTTTGCTATGTTCTCAGCACCTATTATAAATGCTGTTTTGTGGGTTTTGACACCTGTATGCTTATTCTTCACACTTATAAAAAACGGAATTGCTAAGCTTTTTAAGGTAAATGGAGAAAGCTCTATAACAGATGATGAAATTCTCACGATGGTCGAAGAAGCCACAAGCGATGGCTCGATTGATGAAGATGAAGGCGGCCTTATAAAAAATGCTATTGAGTTTTATGAGCTTGAGGTATCTGATATTCTGACTCCAAGAGTGGACGTTGTTGCTATTGACTCAACTGATAGTAATGATGAAATCAGAAAAGCTTTCGAGGATAGCGGTTATTCCAGATTACCGGTTTATGAAGACACTATTGATAATATTATTGGTGTACTAAATCATAAAGATTTTCAGCAGCAGATGGTTGGAGCAGGTCTTCCGATTGAAGCATCTGTTTCGCAGACTGCATTTGTATTCCCCAGTATGAAGGTTTCGGTTCTTCTTGCACTCTTGCAGAAGAACAAGTCTCATATTGCTGTTGTAACTGATGAGTACGGCGGCACAGTCGGCATTGTTACTCTTGAGGATATTTTAGAAGAATTAGTAGGTGAAATCTGGGACGAACACGATATGGTGCAGGAGGACTTCACACGTTTTTCTGATACCTGTTACAGAGTTCGTGCGGCTGCAAATTGTGAAAAGCTATTTGAACTCTTTGATATTGACGAAGAGCCTGAAAGCACAACAGTTGGCGGTTGGGTTATGGAAATGCTTGGAAAGGTTCCTGTCAAAGGTGATAGCTTTAAATATGAGAATTTGACAGTTACCGTTACAAGAACTGAGGAAAACAGAGTTCGTGAGGTTGTTGTTATTGCTGACAGGAAAGCCGAACATAAAGGCTGATAAACTTTTTTTCTAAATGTGAAAAAGATTTTTGGAGAATCTGGATTTTTTTGCTTAATTTCACTACTATTTGTGAAGATAGTGAAAGAGTTTTTGTGAGACAGTTTAATGTATGAATTGTTGCTATGATATATATACCCATTAAATATAGAAGGGCTGCATAGTAAATTAACTTAATTTTTCTCATCTTGATGCTCCTTATACTGAATAAATATATTATGTGTAATAATAGGAATGTAAATTCATGATTAAAGTAGCAAAATTTTACAAAATCACAAGAGAAAATTATTTATCCGTGCGGGAAAAAGGCACAGACGAGTATGAAAATATTAAACTGCCAACCCGTGCAACAATAGGCTCTGCCGGATATGATTTTTATGCACCGTACGATTTCACATTAAACCCTGGCGAGAGTGCTAAAATCCCTACGGGTATTCGTGTAAAAATTATAGAGGGATGGGCGCTGCTGCTTTTTCCGAGAAGCGGTCTCGGGTTTAAATACAGACTTCAACTGGATAATACCGTCGGTGTAATCGACAGCGACTACTATTATTCTGATAATGAGGGACATATATTTATAAAAATAACAAATGATACTAAAAATGCAAAGACAATTAGCGTCAAATGCGGAGAGGCATTTGCACAAGGGATATTTATGCCATTTGGAATAACGGAAGATGATGAAGTAAACAATATTCGTAACGGTGGATTTGGCAGCACAACAAAGGTTGACTAATTATATTAAGTAGGTGGGGAAATATGAGCAGAAGACAAACAAGAAGTGAGGCACGTGAATGTGCGTTTTCATTGGTTTTTCAACTTGGAGCCAATATTGATACAGATTTTATTATCGAACAGTTAACAGAGGAAAAGCCTGAGAGTATAACAAATATTGAATATATAAAAACCGTTTTCTTAGGTGTTACTGATAAACTTTTGGAGATTGATGAAAAGATTTCTGCAGCACTACCATCAAACAGAGGTATAACCAGACTTTCCAAAGTTGTCCTTGCTATCTTAAGAGTTGCCGTTTATGAGATGTTTTACATTGATGACGTGCCTTATAAGGTTGCAATTAACGAGGCTGTAGAGCTGGCTAAAAAGTATGCCGAGGACGATGCGCCGTCTTTTGTAAATGGAGTTCTTTCAGGAGTAATACCTAAATGAGTATATATCTTGGTGTTGACACATCCAACTACACAACATCATTTGCTGTTTGCGGAGATGTTGACCGATTAGTAAGAAAAATTCTTCCTGTACCTGAAGGTCAAAGAGGTATAAGGCAGTCTGACGGCGTTTTTATGCACATAAAGCAGGCACCGATGCTTTATAGCGAGCTTACCGAATTTGTGGATGTTAAACAAGTTAAAGCTGTGGGTGTAAGCACAAAACCGAGAAGTGTAGAGGGTTCATATATGCCCGTTTTTCTTACTGGTGAAGCATTTGCCAAGATGATAGCAAATACTCTTTCTGTTCCGCTTTATGATTTCTCGCATCAGGATGGGCACATAATGGCAGGTCTTATGTCAGCAAACAGGAATGATTTACTTAATAATGAATTCTTTTCCGTTCATCTTTCGGGCGGTACTTTTGAGATACTAAAATCCCGATATAACGGATATAATTTTGATGCAGAAATTGTCGGAGGAACTAAGGATATATCTGCAGGACAGCTTATAGACAGAGTAGGTGTTGCTTGCGGTATAGGATTTCCGTGCGGTAGGGAGGTTTCAAGACTTGCAGCTATGTCTGACGGAAAACTGCCTTCGCTTAGTGTATCAGAAAATAACGGTTACATAAATCTTTCAGGAGCAGAAGCACAGGCTATGCGTCTTGTTGGAAAAGCTCCGATGGAGAATATTTGCAGAGCAGTGATTGAATGTATAGGTAAAAGCATAATTAAAGCACTAAATTCAGTTGGTGCAAAGAGTGCTTTGATAGTAGGCGGTGTTGCTTCAAGCGACATCTTAAGAACATACCTTAATGATAACAGCGATATTGATTTTATATTTGCAAGCAACGAAATGTCTACTGATAATGCCTGGGGCATAGCTAAGCTTGCCGAGATGAGAGAGGGTGAGTAGGTACGGAACCGAAAATTGCGACCGTCAGCCAGATTAACGGTTACATCAAAAAGATACTGGATTCTAATATGATTTTAAATGACATATGGATTAAGGGCGAAATATCTAATTTTAAGCTCCATTATTCCGGTCATATGTATATTACTCTCAAAGATGAGGGTGGAGTTTTA
>JAZROS010000010.1:0-3326 GCA_045648825.1 Clostridia bacterium
ATGAATGTAAATCTGACCGATTGTTTTTGCTGTCGGTCAGATTTTATTTGACAAAATATTCAAAAAATGTGATAAAGTTTTGTTAAACACTTGAAATATGGATATAAATTTATTATAATTAAAATGGTAACGTGTTTTAGAAAGGAAAAACTGTTAAGAAAGCACTTATGAGATTAAAGAACCAGGACTATATATTTTGCTGGGAGTAAGAGTCGGCTGAATAAATTTCCGCATCTCACCGCTTTGCGGTGGTTGTCCAAATCTTATGATTTGGTAACAACACCCATTCCAAAACGTTCCAAAACTTGTTTTGGCTAACGTTGACGGATTACAGCTCGGAGTGCACAAGTACGCCGTCGCTTAAAAAAAGCGGTAATCTGCAAAAAATTCTATCAGCCTTAAAGTAGCGAAAGGAGCAAATAGTTAAAAATGAAAAAAGCACACGTTGTAACACACACTCATTGGGACAGAGAATGGAGATATCCCGTCTGGGAGAACAGACAGTATCTTGTTGATTTAATGGACGAGTTATTGGAAATCCTTGACACACAGCCTGAATATTCCTGCTTTTTGATGGACGGTCAGACTGTAATGGTAGAGGACTACTTGGAGATGAAGCCTGAAAACAGAGAAAAGGTTGAAGGCTACATAAAATCAGGCAGAATAGACGTTGGCCCGTGGTACACACTTCCCGATTTGTACCCCGTAAGCGGCGAAAGCTTGGTTAGAAATCTTTTAAAGGGCGACAGAAGTGCCAAAAAGCTCGGCAGACGCTTAGACGTTGCACACGAGAGCTTTGGCTGGGGACAGACTGCACAGCTGCCTCAGATTTATAAGGGCTTTGGTCTCGATTTTGTAGTAGTTGCCAAGAACGTTTCCAAGGACAGATGCCCCAACTGCGAATTTTTGTGGGAGGCTCCCGACGGAACTAAGGTTTTTGCAACAAGACTCGGCGAGCACGCAAGAGCGAACTTCTTTATGAATGCATTTCTTGCAATCACAACCGACAAGGACTATAACTCTGACGAATACTTTATGAAGCTCGGAAAGGACGGCCAGGTTTATCACGAGGCTGACGGCAAGGGCTTCTGGGAAGATTATTTCGTAATCGACGATAACGGCGAAATCCACGATTCACGTCTTAAAGCCGCAATCGAGCTTGCGTGGGAGTCTATGAAGGACACCGTAACACCCGATATGCGCGTTTTGATGAACGGCTCCGACTCATCGACTGCACAGCCGCAGCTTGTTGAAATTGTAAAAAGAGCAAGGGAAATGTTCCCCGACCTCGATTTGCAGCTTTCTACACTTGAGGAGTATGTAAAGGACTTCAAGGCAACAGTTGACGAAAAAGCGCTTAAGACAATCAAGGGCGAGCTTCGCGACGGCCCTGCATATAAGTGCAGTGCGAACGCACTTTCCACAAGACCGAACATAAAGATACTCAACAAGCTTACTGAGAACACTCTCTTTAAGATTGCAGAGCCTCTTAGCTGTATGGAGGATAAGTACAACAAATCATTCATTGATAAGGCAGTTGACTATCTCCTTCTTTCACATCCTCACGACAGTATAAACGGTGTTACACAGGACAAAACTGCAGACGATACTGTTTACAGACTTTCGCAGTCTTTGGAGCTTTCCGAGTGCGTAGCAAATACCGCCTGCAAGAACATAGTAAAGAACATCGACTACTCAAAGTATGCAGACGATGCGATTTTGCTTACAGTATTTAACACACTTCCTTATAAGAGAAGTGAGGTTGTTAAATTATATATCGACTTCCCGCAGACACTCAACGTATGGGATTTTGATATAATGGACGGCGACAAAAAATTAGAAAAGCAGATTATCTCAAGAAAAGAGGTTACAACACCTGTTTCCAACCTCCACACAAGACCGCTTCCCTATGCGGTAGACCGCTACGAAGTGCTTGTTAAGGTTGACGATATTCCTGCTATGGGTTATAAGACAATTACTGCTGTTAAGACTGCTGACCTCAATCGTAAGATGGTATTCTGGCACGATATGAGAAAGTTCAACGGCACAGAAATCTCCAAGACACCGAACACAATGGAGAATGAGTTTGTTAAAGCGGTTGTAAATGCAAACGGCACAATCACATTAACCGAGAAGACAACAGGCAGAGTATTTGAAAACCTCAACTATTTTGAGGAAACAGGCGATCAGGGCGATTACTGGATTTACTATCCGCCCTATCACAACAAGACATATACCACACTCGGTGCTAATGCTGACATCTGGTGCGAGGAAAACACTACACTGTCTGCTACACTTTGTGCAAAGGTGAAGATGACCGTTCCCGCATATGCAATCGTAAACGAGAATATGGTCAAGGGCGAGAGCAGAAGAAGTGATGAAATGACAGAAATCGAAATCATCACAAAGTACACTCTCAAAAAGGATGCCAAGTCTGTTGATGTTGAAACAATTATCAACAATACCGCAAAAGACCACAGAATGAAGGCAATCTTTGACACAGGTGTTAAGACCGATATCGCAAAGAGTGCAGGTCATTTCTACGTTGACGAGAGAAGCACAAAGGTTCCTGAGGGCGAATATTACCCCGAAATGCAGACACTTCCTAAGGGATACTTCACAACACTTGAGGACAAAAAGGGCGGTTTCTCGTTTATAGACAACTCTACCTGCGAGTATGAGGCAACAGAGGACGGCAGACTTTCAATTTCACTCTTCCGCGGCGTAAGAAATATTATCTGTACAGAGTTCAGAAGTGCAGGCGTATTCCCGCACGAAGACGGCGGTCAGAGCCTTGGCAAGCTTGTATTCAACTATACACTCTACCCCTTTGCAAAGAACGAAACAGGTATGATAGCAGAGAGAATTTCTGCTCCTGTTAAGACTGTTCAGACTTCAAAGGGCAGAGGTACAAAGGCAGACAATGCATCTATGCTTGAAATCCCCGAAGAGCTTGTTTTAACTGCAATGAAGAAGGCGGAGGACAGCGACAAGTACATAATCCGTATCTTTAACCCGACAAATAAAACTGTCAAGGGCGCAATTAAGACTACATTCAAGAACGCAAAGCTTGTAACTCTCAACGAGGAAGAGGTAGGCAATATTCTCTTTGATAAAATAGAAGTTGCGCCATACAAAATTATTACAATCGAGGTAGAAAAATAATGATGAACGAAATTAAAAAAAGCGACTTTTTTGAGGTCGGCAAAGACGGAGTTAAAAAGATTTTAACTCCCGATGATAAAAAGATTGACATAGTAGAATTTGACGACAAAAAGCTCTGCTATGTAAAGAGCGGTATGGGATATCCTGCAATTTATCCTATG
>JAZROS010000011.1:0-2927 GCA_045648825.1 Clostridia bacterium
TCTCTCTTAGTTACATAAATAAGAGGTCTTATGACATTTCCGTCCTTTGCGGATATTCCGCATAGACCGTCGGCTACGGCACCCCTTAATAGATGCAGTATCACCGTTTCAGCAGAATCGTTCTTGTTATGTGCTGTCGCAAGCTTATCAATTCCACGTTCATTCATTACCTCAGCAAAAAAGCTGTACCTTGCCTCTCTTGCATCCGCTTCATTTTTAAGTGTACCCTTTTTAACCGTTTTTGAAACAAAGGGAATATTTCTTTCCCTGCAAAACCGTTCACAAAAGTCCATATCCCTTTTTGCAGTATCACGCATATTATGATTAAGATGTGCGGCGGTTATCTTGTACCCCATTTCAACTAAAACCGAGAGTAAGCAGACAGAATCAGAACCGCCCGAAAAGCCAACCAGAACAGTATCATCTTTAGTGAGCATGTCATAATCAGTTATTGCACGCCTTACAAGCTCAAAGACTTTATTGTTTTTATTATTCATCGCCCTTGCCCTTATTCTCGTCCTCTCGGTACTCTATACTGATAAACTTGGTGTACTGTCCCTTCCATCCTAATTTAACAGTACCCGGTTCGCCATTTCTGTGCTTTGCAATTATACATTCTGCAATCCCTTTTTCTTCCGAATCCTTGTTATAGTATTCATCACGGTACAAAAACATTACTATATCACAGTCCTGCTCAATAGAACCTGACTCTCTGATGTCGGAGAGCATAGGACGGTTATCCTTTCTTGTTTCGACAGCACGAGATAGCTGAGAAAGTGCAATTACTGGAACATCAAGCTCCTTTGCAAGTATTTTCAATGACCTTGAAATTTCAGCAACCTCTTGCTGTCTGCTTTCAGTTCTTGAGCCTGACTGCATAAGCTGCAGATAGTCTATTACAATAAGAGAAAGTCCTTTTGTCTGCTTAAGTCTGCGACACTTTGCTCGGATTTCCGAAACGGTTACTGTTGCAGAATCGTCAATATAAAGAGGTGCTGCATCAATTTTATCAAGGACACGGCAGATACTCTGCCAGTCCTCACTCGTATAAGTGCCTGTATTCATTTTTGAGCCGTCAACAAGTGCCTGAGAGCATATAATTCTTCTGACTAATTGTTCTTTCGGCATTTCAAGATTGAATAACGCAACAGTTTTTCCATCTTTAATTGCCATATACTCTGCAATATTAACTGCAAGTGAGGACTTACCCATAGCAGGACGGCCTGCAATAAGTATAAGCTCTCCTCCGTGAAGTCCGCCTGTTCTTGCATCAAGGTATTTAAACCCTGTTGACTCACCCGTAAGATTACCTTCTCTTTGCGCATTTTCAACCATATGCTGATAGGTAGACATAAGAACGTCGCTTACAGGTACAATTTCAGACTGTTCTCTTGTAGCAGATACATCAAAAATCATTTGTTCTGACCGCTCGAGAATTCTTTCTATTTCACCCTCGCCGTCATATGCAAGCTCGGATATTGCATTCGCACTTTTTATAAGCCTTCTTAATGTTGCTTTTTCCTTGATAATTTTACAATGATATATAACATTCTCAGTAGTTGCAACGCTCGTCGCAGCAGCGGTAAGATAAGCTACACCACCAACTGCATCGAGCTTATCTGCTTGTGCAAGTCTGTCTGATACTGTTACAATATCCACAGGAATATTTTCATTAAAGAGAGTCATTACAACAGCATAAATCTCTCTGTTTGCGCCGAAGTAAAAATCATCCGGCTTTATAATTTCTGCAGAACTTGCCACACTTTTATCGTTGACAAGTACACAGCCTATAACACCTAATTCCGCTTCTCTGTTATAAGGCAGTTCGCGTTCAGTAAGGGTAATATTATGTTCAGCCACTACGGCGCACCTCCATTATCCTGAATTTATTACATATTATATTTGGGATACCTGAACCTTAATTACACCTGTAACTCCAGTGTGTAACTTAACCTCAACATCAGTCGTTCCCAAAACCTTAATACCATCTGGAAGCTGAAGTTTTTTCTTATCAAGCTTAATGTGATGTTGCTTTAAAAGCTCCTCGGTAACCTCTTTTGATGTAACAGAGCCGAACAGCTTACCATTATCTCCCGCTTTTGCTTTTATCACAACTGAAACAGTCTTAAGCTTTTCTGCAAGTGCTTTCGCATCGTCAAGAGCCATTTGCTTTCTGTAAGCCTCTGCCTCCTGCTGACCGTGCATAACATTCAAATTCTCGCTTGTTGCTTCTTTAGCAAGGCCCTTGGGCAGAAGAAAATTTCTTGCATAGCCGTCTGATACATTTACAAGCTCGCCTTTTTTTCCCTGACCTTTTATATCCTGTGTCAATATAACCTTCATTCAAGACACTCTCCTTTCAAAATTACGCGTCCTTTGTTTCACTAATATATTCTGCGATAGCAGCTTTAAGCTCAAGTCTTGCCGTCTCAACAGACATTCCTTTCATCTGAGCACCCGCAACAGTCATATGACCGCCTCCTGACAGCTTTTCACATATGAGCTGTACATTGACATCACCAAATGAGCGTGCACTCACATAAGTTTCGCTGTCAATCGGATATACAACAAACGCAGCCTTTATGCCCTTGATATTAAGCAAATCATCGCATGCAACTGATGATATGACACGAATATTGGTATGTTTATCCTCGGTATATGCAATAGCAATACCGCCGTCATAGACTTCGAGCGTTTCCATAATCTTTAGCTTTGTAAGATACTCCTCTCTGTCCATGGTGAAAAACTTCTTAATTTCAACCGTATCAAGACCGTAACGTCTTAAAAATGATGCCGCTTCAAAAGTGCGGACTCCCGTTTTTACCATAAAGTTTTTGGTATCAAGAAGTATTCCAACATATAGTGCCTTTGCTTCAAAGGGTGAAATAGTACGTTTGTCATCAATATACTGCAAAATTTCTGTTGCC
>JAZROS010000012.1:0-3855 GCA_045648825.1 Clostridia bacterium
CGGTGCTTATGGAACGTATATGGAGTGTAATAAGGCAGCATAAGAACTCATATAAGCAGAAATTCCATTTTTCTGACTAAAATCTTATCGATAAAACAAAAACAGAGAGGCCGGAGCAAAAATACTTTTGACCCGGCCTCACTTATGAATGAAATATGCTTTGAAATTAAATACAAAACTCTCTCTTTACTCTCTGTACTGTGCTAACGCTTACATTTGAGAGTTTCGCTGTATTTCGTACAGAGTAACCACGCTTTAAGAATGAAATAACCTCTTTGTATTCCTCTTTCTTGCGCTCTGTGGTCTTACAGGACCCTTTCCTGCGCCCTAACTTTCCACCGTTGGCAATATAACTATCTCTGCCCGAATTGAGTCTGTAAACGATGTTAGAACGCTCTATGTTCGCCATTTCAGCAAATAACTTTTTCATTAAAAAAAATAAAGCCCCAACCCTTTAACGGATTGAGGCTTGCTGATATATATTAAAATCGTTTTTAATTACTCCCACTCGACTAGAACTGTTAAATCATTGCTAAATATTTTAACTTTATTATCAATACTTTAACACAGGTTTATCTCCTTAATTTAGTGAGCTGGCGTCAAAAACTGGTGTCAAAAGATTGATTGTATTTCTTAAACAAACTATATTTGCATATTGGTCTAAATGTTAATGATTAAAAATGTATACAATGTGGCGAAATAATTGTAATTTGACAATTTTATCAATTGTGATATTTGCGATGATTTCTTGTTCTGGTTCAACAACAAGAAATCAAGTAGAAAATATGAACAATGAGAATAAAGACAGTGTAATAATTGGAGAACCTAAACAGTTGTTTGCAGAGGATATATATAACAATACAATTGATAAAGTTGCAATGGTTTTAAGTTATAAAGGTGGTATATTATGCTCGCAAGGTTCAGGTTTTTTTGTTGATAAAAATCTTTTTGTAACAAATTATCATTGTGTTGAAGGTGCAGACAAAGTGGAATTAAAAGTTACTGGTGATAATAACATTATAAAAGGAGCAAAGGTTATTAAGGCATCTAGAGATTATGACCTTGCAATTATACAGACAAAACAAGATTTACCATTTGTGAAAATAGATTCTTTGAATTACGATAAAATTGGGGCAAAAGTATATGCCATTGGTAATCCTAGAGGGTTGGAGGGGAGTATTTCTGATGGTATTTTATCTGGAAAAAGAGAAAATGAAGGAATTGAGTATTTGCAAATTACAGCACCTATAAATCCTGGTAATAGCGGTGGTCCAGTGCTAAATGAAAAAGGAGAAGTAATAGGCGTTGCAACTTTTACATATAAAAACAGTCAAAACCTCAATTTTGCAATGCCTATAAAATATATTGGTAAGTGTATTGACATTTCCAAAATGGTTCCTGCGGAAACGATAAAAAAGGGAAATAAAAATAATGCTGTAATAATGAGTGATTTTATCAAAGAAACATTTGGTAACGATGCTTATTTTACAATGAAAAATAATACAGATGATTATTTGAAAAATATTTATTATGTAATAATTTACAAAAATTCAAAAGGTGAAATTATTCATTATTATGAAGACTTTATTCGTGAGGAAATAGCACCACATCTTGCTAAACGATTTGAAGCACAAGGTTTCGGTGATTGGGATTATTATTACTGTAATAGTGATGCAAGCTGTTACCCGCAAGCAAAAAAACTGAAAGTTGAGTTTCGCTTAATTTCTTATGAAATAGAATAACAATGATTGTTTTTCTCATAGTTTGTAAGTTATTGCTCCCGGCTTCGCCAGGAGCAATAACTTACAAACTTAATTCAAATTAAATACAAAACTCTCTTTTCACTCTTTGAACGGTGCTAACGCTTACGCTTGATAGTTTTGCTGGTTTCGTACAGAGTAACCTCGTTTGAGTAGTGATATTACCTCTTTATATTCCTCTTTCTTGCGCTCTGTGGTCTTGCAGGAACCTTTCCTGCGACCTAACTTGCCTCCATCAGCTATATATAACTATAAAAACAGCCCCAACCCGAAAGGATTGAGGCTCACTGATATCTATTAAAATCGTTTTAATTACTCCCACTCGATTGTTGCGCATGGTTTTGGCGACATATCGTAGCATACGCGGTTGACGCCTGGCACTTCCTTGAGGATACGATCTGTTATCTTCAGTAGGATTGGCCACTCTATCTGTTCAATAGATGCTGTCATTGCATCAATAGTGTTGACCGCACGGATAATTACTGGCCAATCATAGCTGCGCGCATTATCCTTAACACCAACTGACTTAAAATCTGGAACAACTGTGAAGTACTGCCATACCTTCTTGTCAAGACCTGCTTTTGCAAACTCTTCACGAAGGATTGCATCGCTCTCACGAAGCGCTTCAAGACGATCGCGAGTGATTGCGCCAAGACAACGTACTCCGAGTCCTGGTCCTGGGAATGGCTGACGATAAACCATTTCGTATGGCAAACCAAGTTCAACACCGCAAGCACGAACCTCATCCTTGAAGAGTTGCTTCAAAGGTTCAACGAGTTCGAACTGAAGGTCTTCAGGAAGTCCGCCTACGTTGTGATGACTCTTCACACACTTAGCAGTCTTTGTTCCGCTCTCAACGATGTCCGGATAAATTGTTCCCTGACCAAGGAAGTCAATTCCGTCGGCAAGCTTGCGTGCCTCTTCTTCGAATACACGGATGAACTCGCCACCGATAATCTTACGCTTCTGCTCTGGATCAGCTACACCCTCGAGCAAACCGAGGAAACGGTCGGTAGCATCTACATAAACAAGGTTTGCGCAAAGCTGGTTGCGGAACACCTCAACAACATTCTCTGACTCGCCCTTGCGCATCAAACCATGGTTTACATGCACGCAAACAAGGTTTTCGCCGATAGCCTTGAGAAGCAAAGCAGCCACAACAGAGCTGTCAACACCACCTGACAGAGCCAACAGCACTTTCTTATCGCCTACCTGACGACGAACAAGCTCAATCTGGTCTGCCACGAAGTTCTTCATGTTCCAGTTTGCCTCAGCCTTACATGTATCGAAAACGAAAGACTTGACAGCATTCTTTATTGCCTCCTCATCGTTTTCAAACTGAGCAAGCTTAACATCGCAAAGCGCCTTGTCGTGACCAGCAGCCATAACAGGATAACCTGCCTCATAAATCTCAGGCAACACATCGATGGCAACACCATCAATGATATTGTTAGGACCACCATTGATAATGATACCCTTAACATTTGGCAACGCCTTCAGTTCACTTGCTGTGATGTCGTGCGGATAAATCTCGCTATAGACACCCAAAGCACGGATAGCACGGGCAACCACTGTATTTTCATGACTACCCAAGTCAAGAATGACAATCATGTCTTGTTTCATAAATCCTTTACCTTATATTTATATTATAAATTTATTATCAGTGTTTATCGGATGCAAAATTAATATTTTTGCTGAAAAAATTATTACCATTGCTTTAAAAAATTAATGTAGGTGTAAAAAAAATGTAAGTTGAGGCCTTAAGGCGTTGAAACGTTGAAGCGTTGAAGCGTTGATGGGGTTGAGGCGTTGATGGGGTTGAGGCCGCCTTTAACTCAAAACCACCTGGCAATAGGAGCGGATATCCTGCGAGTTATTGCGACTATTGTTAAACAAAGTTAACAAAATAAAGATTCTTTATTCTTCATTCTTCATTCTTCATTTTAATCCCTACCTTTGCACCCGCAAATAAGGAAGCACAAGGTGCCATAGCTCAGTTGGTAGAGCAAAGGACTGAAAATCCTTGTGTCCCCGGTTCGATTCCTGGTGGCACCACTCCTCCTTTCATTATTAACCCCGGTTATCTCTTTTGAGG
>JAZROS010000013.1:0-6489 GCA_045648825.1 Clostridia bacterium
GACGACGCATCATCGGCAATCTCCGTTTCAGAAAGAATAGCAGATGTTATTCTGTCCTCCAAAGCACGTTCCGTCTGCATCAAATCGCCAATTCCGCGAAGGATTGTACATTCATCTGCACTTTCTGAAAGATAGCTTTTCATACGTCTTGCGACATATAGTATCCTGCTTATAAAAATAAGCTCTGTCGGATTTAAAACGCCACCGCTCTCAGCACGTTTTATGCTTGCTGTACTGTCTCCCATCGAAAGACTCACAGGCGGGCTTCCGATTTTAAGAAGTGTTGATACCGCTTCGGTTGTTTCCCTCTGGGCATTCCGCGCATCATCTAAAATCGTAAAAGGCTCCAAGTCCTCTATCCTTCTCTTAACGGTCTCACTGTCGGTATATCCCGCCAGCTTCAATAGCATTTTATCAAATTCTAAAACTTTATATGCTTTCTTATCCATTTCGGTATTCCCTTCACGTTATTCCTCATATTATCATTATAACAAGTTTTCGTAATAAAAACAATCACAAATTACAATATTTTCATAAAAGACTTGCATTTTAAGCCATATTCTAATAAAATATATAATGGAATTGTATGTGAATATATTTCCTTAGGAGGAAAATCAATGATACAGCTACAACTTTTAGCCCGTATAGATACCGCCAAGCAGCTCAAGGGTTGTCATATACGTCTTGGTGATTTGAACGGCGACGGAAGACTTGAAATGGTAATACTTCAACCTGACATTTGTACGGATGAGCGATATTTCCCGCATCAGGTAAGCTATGCAGCTGCATATAATCTTGACGGCGACTTGCTATGGGAATTCGGCATTGCAGACCCTGCACGAGAGTCGTCGGCAAATTTTAATATACCTGCCCAGATTTTTGATATAGATAATGACGGCAGCAACGAGCTGCTTATAGTTTTCGATGGCGAGATGTTATATTTAGACGGTATGACAGGTCAACCGAAAAAGAGATTTCCTCTACCCGCACCCGATGCACACGACGCAATTATTATTACTGACTTAGAGGGCAAAGGTTATCCACAGAATATAATATTAAAAAACAAGTTCCATCAGCTTTGGGCAATGGACTCAAACTTTAATGTGATGTGGACATACAAAGGGAATATCGGGAACTATCCATGGCCCTATGATGTAAATGGCGACGGCAAGGATGAGCTTATTGCAGGCTTTAACATCCTAAGCGGTGATGGTGATGTAATAGGCACCATTTCCGACGAAAGCGGATATGCAAAATATATTTGGGTTGGAGATTTATACCGCAGAGGAGACCAGAAAAAAGCGTTTGCCGTATTAGGCGACAAGCTTACCGCACTTACCACCGATGGTGAAATTCTTTGGCAGAACAGTATTACTGCTGACGATATAGCATTTGGAAACCTAAGCTCCCACTTTAACGGCACAGAGGTATGCTACACCTCAAACGGAACAGTTATGTTGGATTGCTATGGTGCAAAGATTATAGAAACGGATATAAAAAACGGCAAGCTAACCTCCGTTCATAACCTTGATGAAAACGGTGGAGATATGCTCATTCTCCATGGCGGAAATTCACCTGCAATGTTGCTTGACAGCGAATTAAATCCCGTCTACACCTTCCCCAACTGTAACAAGATTATATGGGCAGATGTTATTGGCGACGGTGTTGCTGACATTATTCTTCTGTGCGATGACAGGCTTGAAATTTATTCATCAAAGCAGAAGGACTTGACCACTCCTTCCGTACCATATTTCAGACCTCAGCCAAAAAGACTTTATAACTACACCGACTACGCAAGCGAAATGGACTCTTCTCAGTACGCACTTTCCTATGTAACAGGCTCTTTTACGGACATTGACCTCGAAAGCTGGGCAACTAATTGTGCTTTAGGCAATGATATAGCAGGAGACGAGATTATAAGTCGTGCAGACTTTGTTGTACTACTGGTCGAGGCACTTGGTTTACGTGCATATGAACGGGAAAACTTCACCGACGTTTCTCCTAAGGACTACTTCGCCGCTGCAATAGGCACAGCAAAGAAGCTGGGACTGATTGAGGGCACACTCGGCAAGTTTAACCCTCTTTTACCAATGACTGCAGAAATGGCAGTTGAGATGATAAAAAAAGCAAGACTAAACTGTTTTTGTATGACAGAGGGCGAGCTTACACGACGACACGCAGCAAGAATTGTTCTTGAGGTACTCATAAGATAAGAAATGCCACAGACAACGTCTGTGGCATTTACATTTATTTTTGACCTTTTCTTAGACTTCTTTCCAGTCTTTCGGACATAAGAGAAAGAATTGTAATGGGGATAAAATACATTATCGCAATAATAAGCCACATCTCAGTAGATTTCATATTAGCTGCAATTATAATCTTACCCGTCTGTACAAGCTCTGCAATTCCGATTGTAGAAAGAATGGTAGTATCCTTTAAAGTAATAATTAGCTGGTTTATTAAAGACGGAGTACAAACTCTTACCGCCTGGGGAATTACAATCATTCGCATAGCGCGACCATATGACAGACCAAGGCTTCTTGCAGCCTCCATCTGACCACGGTTTACCGCCAGAATACCGCCCCTTACAATCTCGGACATATAAGCACTTGCATTAAGTGTAAGTGTGATTATACCCGCTGTCATTTTGGGAATACCACCCTTAAAGACAGCACCAAGACCGAAATATATAAAGAAGGATAATACCAAAAGCGGAACTCCTCGTATGATATATACATATCCTTTGGTAATTGATGTAAGTATCTTGCTCTTTGAAACGCTCATTATGCCGAATATTATTCCGACAAAGAACGCAATCACAAGCGAAATTCCCGTGAGCTTCAATGTCATTAAGAGGCCGTTTGAAAGAGTTTCGCTATTCGATACAAAAAGCTCAATTATTCCCTTAAAAAAGTCCAACACCGCCATAAAACACTACTCCAAATTATTATTCACTGATATATGTATTGATTATTTCGTCATACTTGCCGTTTGCTCTTACGTTTGCAAGACCGTCATTAAGCATCTTAAGAAGCTCTGCATTTTCGCCCTTCTTAACAGCAATGCCGTATGATGAACCCTTTTCCTTTTCTGTTACAAGCTTTAAGCCTATATCCTGAGAAATAGCATAACCAACTACAGGATAATCCTCAAAGCAAGCTACCGAATTGCCTATCTTAACATCCTCGTACATATTTGCACTATCGTCAAAGGTTACAAGGTTAAATCCGTACTTATCCTTGATTGAAGATGCAAAGGTATAACCCTCTGTACCTGTCTTAACAGCTACATTTTTGCCTGCAAGGTCTTCGTAGCTCTTAATAGCCTCGTCATCCTTGGCAACTGCCATTACAACACCTGAATCAAAATACGGTTCGGTAAAGTCGAACTTTTCCTGACGTTCAGGAGTAATTGACATTCCTGCAATAACTGCGTCGCACTGTCCAACCTCAAGAGCCTGAACTGCCGCATTAAAGCCAAGCACGTCAATCTTGTACTCAAAGCCCTGATCCTCTGCAATAGCAGCAAGAAGGTCCATATCTATACCCACAAAGTTGCTGCCGTCCTGAAACTCAAACGGTGCAAATGTTGTATCTGTTGCAACAACATATACCTTTTCACCATCATCTGCTACCTGATTGCCGCAGGCTGCTGCTGAAACAAGCATCATACCTGCCAATACCACTGTGAGAATTCTTTTTAACATAATCTTCTCCATTCCGCCGATTCCGTTTTCGGCATTTTCTTATTTTCACGGAAAAATATGAATATATTATACCATATCATACATTCTTTGTCAAAGCTTTTCTGCTATTCTTCCAATAATACGACTGCCATTGCACTTATACCCTCGCCTCTGCCCTCAAAACCAAGCTTTTCGGTTGTCGTCGCCTTTACGTTTACTCTGTCAACAGAAATACCGAGTGCATCAGAAACATTCTTTCTCATTTTCTCTATATATCCGCTGATTTTAGGTCTTTGGGCAATTATGGTAACGTCAGCATTTGATATAGTATAACCCTTATCATTTATAAGACGTACGACCTCTTTGAGCAATACAATACTGTCTGCGCCTTTATACTGCTCATCTGTATCAGGAAAATGCTTACCTATATCCCCTAATGCTGCAGCACCTAAAAGCGCATCAGAGAGTGCATGAAGAGCTACATCCGCATCAGAATGTCCTAAAAGTCCCTTTTCGTACGGGATATTGACACCGCACAAAATCAAATCTCTATCCTCTACAAGCTTATGGACATCATATCCTTGTCCTATCCTCATCTATCTTCCCTCTCTTTCAAAATACGTTCAGCAGTAAAAATATCCTCTGGAGTTGTAAGCTTTATATTTTCATAACTGCCTTCTATTATCTTAATCTTTACACCTGTTCTTTCCATAACAGCACAGTCATCTGTTGCAAAAAAGCCGTCCTCCATTGCCTGCTCGTGAGCTTTTATAAGCTCGTCCCTTTTAAAAACCTGCGGTGTCTGGATAAGATATGCACTGTTTCTCTCAACAGTGCCTGATATAAAACCGTCATTGTCTGCGGTTTTTATCGTATCCTTCGGTGATACTCCCAATGCCGCTGCGCCACATTCCTTAGCAGCCTCAATCACAGACCTTATAAGCTCAGGTGTAATCATAGCTCTTGCACCATCATGCACTGCAACAATATCGCCACAAGCCGCAGTTATGCCGTTTAAAACAGAGTTCTGCCTTTCTTTACCGCCCTCTACTACCGTGAATGGCAACTCAAACAATGCAGCAACCTCAGCCGCCTTTATCATATCATCGCTACCTGTTACAATAACTATCTCGTCTGCAGCACAGCTGTCAGCAAAAGCCTTTATTGTATACCACAAAACGCATTTATCGTCCAAAGGCATATAGACTTTGTTCATACCTGCACCCATTCTTTTACCTGAGCCTGCGGCGACTATTACAGCACTTATTCTCATATCTTAAATCTCCTCCGATAAAACAAAATACCGACAGATAACTGCCGGTATTATAACATCTGCTCTACTGTATCACACATTATGCTTTCAATATCACTCTTATCAGCAATGTTTGAAAGAACAAGCTCGCTTATAACAATTTGCTTAGCCGAGGTCAGCATTTTTCTCTCGCTGGTTGAAAGGCCCTTTTGCTTATCTCTAATCATAAGCTCTTTAACCACGCCTAAGACCTGATATATATCCCCCGATTTAATTTTCATCATATTATCACGATGTCTCTTATTCCAGTTATTGTCCTCGGTTACAGGGATACTTCTAAAAGACTCAAGCACCTTGCTTGCCTCATCCTTGCTGATAACAAACCTAACTCCTATTTCATCGCAGGAGTCCTCAGGTATCATAACAGTCATATCTCCGGCAGGGATACGCATTATGTAATAGTTCTGCTTCTTTCCAAGCACAACTCTTTCCTCGATAGCCTCAACAATTCCGGCACCGTGCATAGGATATACAATTTTATCTCCGATTGCATACATATTGCGCCTTCTCCTTTCGGGTGAACTTATAATCCACAGTTAAATTATACCACATTTAACCCAAAAAGTCAAAGAGTTATCTAAACGCAATCCTCACAAAATTACATTACCTTTTTTGTCAAAATTTATTACTTATTCAGACACAACGCCCTTTTTTAAGATAATATTGGCATAAATTGCCTGTTCGCCAGTGTTGACAACAGCATATGCCTTTTTCGCACGGTCATAGAAGTCGAATCTGTCCATATGCTCAATTTTGGTATCAGGCTCATACTTTCCTATAATTTCCTTAAATTCGTCCCATATAACAGGTACTACATTATCGCCCTTTACTACCTCCATAAGTGCAACGGGTTTTTCTACATATTTATCCAGCGGCATAAGCTTTAACACCGCATCGAGAATCTGGGGGACACCGTGTCCGTCTGCTCTTACGAGTCTTTGTGCCATCGATGCACCGGGAAAGTTACCGTCAGAAATTACAATTTCGTCCCCGTGTCCCATCTCCATCAAAATCTTTAAAAGCTCCGGCGAAAGTACCGAAGGTATTCCCTTTAACATATTTAATCCCTCCATAACTTATTATAGGTATATATTATCTCTTTTTACTGATTTTGTCAAGAAAAAAAGGGAGCTGGATTTGGTTTCCTTTGTACGATTGTCAATCGATATTGCCGAAATGTTGACTTTTTTCTAGGCAGATGGTATAATTTCATAAATAATACAAAAACGATAACAAGGACGCGATATATGCCATATCAGATTGATATATCATATAGCAAAAACATTGTAGAATAGGAGTTAATAACTGTGGTAAATACCCTTTCTCAGAAAGAAGTTTTAGACATTGCTACAAGCATAGGCTTTTATATACTTAAATACGGCGGTGAAATAAACCGTGTTGAGGATACGGCACAAAGGCTCGCTCTTGCATATGAAATGGACGAAATCCACGTTTTTGCAATATCGTCTTCCATCGTAATAACCACAATTAA
>JAZROS010000014.1:0-6834 GCA_045648825.1 Clostridia bacterium
ATTTCGAGTCAGCCCCGTTATGACCACTTCGATACCTGTCCGTGTATGTTAATACATAATTATTATGCATTTTTTTAACAGCAGATAAATTATACCACACCAAAAATACAATGTCAAGACAAATAAAAAGACAATTTAGTCTACAGTAATTGAATCCTTAATGGCATCATACTTTTTCTTGCCTATGCCTTTTACATTCATAATCTGTTCTATTGAAGAGAAGGGGTTCTTTTCTCTATACAAAATTATTCTTTCTGCAATTACTGGTCCAATACCTTCTAATTTATCAAGTTCTTCGAGGGTTGCTGTATTTATATTTATTCTCGAATCAGTAATTGCCGGTACAGCGATTTCGTCATACTCGCCTCGTATGACTTTGAAATGAGGCTTTCTGTCGTAGTCGATTTTAAAGCAAATAATCACTATCAGAGCTATTGCAAATATGTATAGCAGTATTTTCTTGTTAAGCTTTCTCATAAAAACCTCACGGGAACTTAAAATAGCGGCAGCCACAAATATGACTGCCGCTAAATGTATTATCTATTTAGAATAAGCTTTGTAAGCTCTACAGGTTCAACAATTTTTCCATCCTTATAAACACGCATATTGCCTGATGCAATTTCATCAATAAGGATTACTTCGTCGTTGTTATATCCAAATTCGAATTTGATATCCCACAAGTCAAGACCTATTGATTTAAGGTCGTCAGCGACAATTTTGGTAATCTTTAAAGTCTGCTCTTTCATACTTTCAAACATTGCAGGTGTCATTACACCCAAAGCTGCAAGACCTTCACCTGTAACTAACGGGTCGCCCTTTTCATCATTTTTGAAGGTACATTCAACGTAGCCGCCTTCAAGTACAGTACCATCTTCGATATATTCACCATATCTGCGAATAAAACTTCCGGTTGCAACTAAACGGCATATAACCTCAAGACCGTGTCCAAATACAGTAGCAGGGAGAACCTCCATAGTTGCATCATCAACGTTTGCGCTAACATAATGTGTCTTAATACCTGCTTCTTTGAGCAATTCAAAATAGTGGATTGATGTTTCAAGGTTTGCCTTGCCAATACCCTCGATTGTCAGACCAACACTGTTTTCGCCGGGGTCAAAGACACCATCCTTACCGGTACAGTCATCCTTAAACTTAAGCATAACATTACCATTTTCAAGAGAGTATACGTCTTTTGTTTTACCTTCATACAATTTTTTCATTTACAACACTCCTTATATTTTGAATGACACTATTTTATCATATTTCTGCTTATATGTACATACTTTTTTTGAAAAAATATGACAAAAAAATATACGAAATTTGAATATTCTAAATAATTTGTCTTGTTCTAATTGCAAAAAAAGAGTGAACACTATGTCCACTCTCATAAATTATGCTATTCTGCCAAATGTTGCAGTAATAGTCTTAATTTCTCTTGCAAGGTCGCTATCTGGTATTGAATTTAATCTCCATTGCCAGTTACCACCAATGATAGATGGCGTATTCATACGGGCGTAATCATCAAGACCTAACCAATCCTGCATAGGTATAATACAGCAGTCTGCTACACTTCGCATTGCAAGTGCAATTATTGATTTATATATACTTTCATCGCTAATATTATTGTCAAATAAATAGTTTCTCACATTTTTTCTTTCTTCATCGGAAATAGTTTTAAACCACGATACAATCGTCTGATTGTCATGTGTTCCTGTATAAACAACTGAATTCCTGTTATATAAATGGGGAAGATGCTCGTTAGCTCCGCCTGAATCCCTTGAATCAAATGCAAACTGAACCACCTTCATTCCAGGGAAACCACATTCATTTAGCATTTCCTTAACAGAATCTGTCATATATCCTAAATCTTCTGCAATTATTTTATCTTTGTCTATTACATCATAAGCTTTTTCAAAAAGCTCTGCACCAGGTCCCTTTTCCCATTTACCGTTTACTGCAGTATTGTCGCCATAGGGAATAGAGTAGAATGATTCAAAGCCTCTAAAGTGGTCAATCCTTAGAACATCATATACCTGAAGTGCATACTTTAATCTTAACTTCCACCAACTATAATTTGTATTTTTATGATAGTCCCAGTTATAAAGAGGATTACCCCATAACTGTCCTGTCTCGGAAAATCCATCAGGGGGACAGCCTGCAACAGCCTTTGGAGTCATTTTGCTGTCAAGATAAAACAATTCAGGATTTTCCCAGACATCAGAGCTGTCATGCGCAACATAAATAGGTATATCACCTATAATCTTTATACCATTTTTGTTTGCGTATGCTTTCATTCTTTTCCACTGTGAATAGAATTTGTATTGAATGTATTTGTGGAATAAAATATTGTCGGAAAAATTTCTTCTGCAGTCCTCTAAAGCTTCTTTATCCCTTAGTTTAAGCTTACAATCCCACTCAAAGAACGGCTTTCCGTTTTGAGAATCCTTTATTGCCATAAATAAAGCATAATCCTCAAGCCAAAAGCTGTTCTCCTGCTCAAAAAATCTGAAGTCCTCCTTCTGCAAATTGTCATTTTCATATGCTATTCTTAAGAGTCTGTAGCGCTGTTTGTACAGCTTATGATAATCAATTTGCTCTGTATTGTTGCCAAAATCTGTAGCATCACAGATTTCTTGACTTAACAAACCATCATTTATAAGTTCTTCCAGACTTAGCATATAAGGATTTCCTGCAAAGGTAGAAAAGGATTGATATGGAGAATCACCAAAGCCTGTTACGCCAATAGGAAGTATTTGCCAGTATGTCTGACCTGCTTCTTTTAACCAGTCAATAAATCTGTATGCGCTGTCAGAAAAAGCACCAATACCGTATTTTGACGGTAAGCTTGTTACAGACAACAAAATTCCCGCTGATCTCTTCAATCAAATACCTCCTCAAAACTCTGCTATAACTCCGAAATGATCGGAAGTTATTTCTTTGTTAACGCCGTTAAAAATAACCTTAGATGATTTAATGTTCATATTGTAATTAGAAAAAATATAATCAATTCTTTTATCTGTTGAGTCCTCAGACCAGCCGGCGATTTTTCCTAAAACAGTAATGCCGTTATCCTTGTCTTTGGAATAAGTGTAACTGTCATACCAAGAGTGTTTTGTAATAAGCTCATACGAAGGCGATGTTGGAGTAGCATTAAAATCGCCTAATATCCAAACCTTTTCATCGTTTTTAATGGCCTTTTCAAAGTTAATCCACTGATTTTTAAATGGTTCTTCACTATCGTCCCACCAACCAAAATGAACAGAGTAAAACCACTCGTTATTTTTAGTCTTAATACCTATTGCTTTCCTTGTCCGCCAGTTATAATAGTCATCCTTTTTGCTTAAATTTATAGCTTTTACGTCAATAATAGGGGATAGGGAAAAAATTGCTATCCCCTCATCATAGATTTTATAACCGTTTTTAATAGGCAACCATACCCAATTATAGTCTAAGCCCTTTAATCTGAGAATTGAGTTTACAGCTACTGCGTGATTGTCCTCTTTAATTGGTACTTTTGTTTGCTCATAAACATTACCGAGAATAGAAGAAGAGGGAATTGCTTTAGCAACGGTGGTTTGATTAACCTCCTGAAGAGCAATTATATCAGGCTTAATTTCTGCAATAGCATCTGCAAAAATATGAAGCTTGTTATTATAATTTTCCTCTATCAAGCTATGTGTATTAAGAGTTAAAAGCTTCATAGAATGTCATTTATATCTGATTTCAGAACATCAGCTTTAGGACCGTAAACTGCCTGAATACCGTCGCCCTTTTTAATTAGCCCGAGAGCACCTTCTGCTTTCCATTTATCTTGATCAGAAACCTTAGAAGAATCCTTAACCGTAACACGAAGCCTTGTCATACAAGCATCTACAAACACAATATTTTCTCTGCCGCCCAAAAGTGCAATTATACGTTCTGCCTGAGTATCTCTTCTTTCATTTGATGATGACTTTTCGATATTATCTTCATTATTACCTTCGGTGTAGTTACCAAGTCGTCCGGGTGTAGCATAGCCAAACTTGCCTATCATAAAATACGCTACAAAATATCCAATAACAAAGAATATAGCTACGGTTATCAAGAAGTTTATAATATCTCCGCCAAGTCCTGCTTTTATTGACATAGGCACTCTTGTGAGAAACTCGATATTACCAAATGAATGAAGTCTTAGGTTTACTATTCCTGCTGATGCAAATGCCAATCCTTGCAAGATAGAATAGACTATATAAAGAGGTATCGCACAGAACATAAACATAAACTCCAGAGGCTCTGTTACACCCGTTAAAAATACAGCAAGAGATGCAGAGAGAAACATCGAACGATAGCTTTGGCGTTTATCCTTATCAACCCTTTTGTACATAGCAAGTGCAACTCCAAGAAGAAGACCTGTTGCACCAATCATTTGTCCCACTTTAAATCTTGCAGGCGTGATACCTGTAAGAAGTCCCCGATACGCCTCTGTATTTCCGGCATTTTTAAAGTTAATAAGGTCTGTTATCCAAGCAAGCCATAAGGGGTCCTGACCGAATACTGTTGTACCCATATTTGCGCCCGTTTGTATCATATAAGTCCCGCCAAATGAAGTATAATTCATCGGGATTGTCAGCATATGATGCAGTCCGAAGGGAAGAAGAAGTCTTTCAAGTGTTCCGTATACAAATGGTGCGAGAATAGGCGATGTGGAAGATGAGCTTGCAATCCAAACACCAAATGCATTTATTCCCATTTGTACAATAGGCCATATTACAGACAGAATTAACGCAACAATCAATGACCAGAGTATTACTACAAGAGGTACAAATCTTTTTCCGTTAAAAAAGGAAAGTGCATCAGGAAGCCTTCTGTAGTTATAGTATTTGTTAAATATTATTGCGCCAACAAAGCCTGAAATAATTCCAACAAATACACCCATATTAAGTGCAGGTGAGCCTAATACAGACGTAAAATAACCATTTACAAGTATTTCTTGTCCAAATAGCGTATACGTTACTGCATTCGGGTCGGATAACATATCGTTTGTTACGCCAAATATTGCACCCGTAACGTTATTTATCAAAATAAAAGCAAGAAGTGCAGCAAAAGCTCCGCCTGCTCGTTCTTTAGCCCATGAGCCGCCTATTGCAACGGCAAACAGAATGTGAAGATTACTTATTATTGCCCAACCAAGATTTTCTATAATGCTTCCTGCGGTTGTTATAATACCCACACCTGCTCCTGTCATAGATATAAGCTTTCCAAGGCTTATCATAAGACCGGCTGCCGGCATAACTGCAATTACGACCATCAGTACCTTGCCAAGCTTCTGCAGAAGATCAAAGTTAAGTGTTCGTTTTTTTGTACTCAATTTTTCTTCAGCAACCTTGTCGTAAACAGAAAATACCGTATTTTTTCCTGCAACCACATCACCGCCTGCAAGCTCAAAGCCAATGCCTTCTGGCGCATCGCAAACAAGTACAGGTGTAACAGGATTTATATTTTCCTTTTCAAAAACCTTTAAATCAACTTCTGCAATAAGCTGTCCGGCTTTAACTTTTGCGCCCTCTTTAGCGTGAACCTTAAAGCCCTTGCCTTTTAATGACACCGAGTCAAGCCCAACGTGAACTAAAATGTTTAGTCCGTCATCGGAGCGAAAGCAGTAGGCGTGCTTGGATTCTGCAACAGAGGTCAGCACACCATCTACCGGACTTACTATTTTCCCGTCCTTTGGAATAATTGCTGCGCCGTCTCCTAAAACTCTGTCCACAAACACCTTATCAGCAACCTCGTCAAGCGGTACAACCTTACCGCTTATAGGAGCGGTTATAGGGTAGTGTTTAACTTTATTTTTCATACTATTTCTCCTGACTTTAGTTTAATTTCCAAATATCACGGTTATATTCCTTAATTGTTCTGTCTGAAGAAAAATAACCAGCTTTTGAAATGTTTATTAGCATTTTTCTCGCCCATAATACCCTGTTATTGTAATCTGAAATGGCAGTATCTTTAACTAAAGTATAAGCTTTTAAATCAAGCAGTGTCATAAACCAATCTTTTGTTATAAGTTCATTCTTTACTCGTTCAAGTATCGATTTGTTACCAATTTCAGTCGTTTCATCAGATGTTATAAAATCAATTACAGAGCGTATATCCTTATCATTTTCATAATAGTCTTTTGCTCTGTAATCGCCTGTTTTGTATCTTGCAATAACATCTTCACTGCTTTTACCAAAAATATAAATACTTTCATCACCTACAAGGTTCTCTATTTCAACATTGGCACCATCTCTTGTGCCTATGGTTACAGCACCATTTAGCATTAGCTTCATATTACCTGTACCGCTTGCTTCTTTTGATGCCAATGAAATTTGCTCAGATATATCACAAGCGGGAATTAGTTTTTCCGCCTTCGTAACATTGTAGTTTTCTACCATTACAACATTTAAATATTTGGATACTTCATTATCTTTTTTAATAAGCTTTGAAAGACAAAGTATAAGATGAATAATATCCTTTGCCGTAGTGTAAGCAGGAGCTGCCTTAGCACCAAATATTGCAGTAATTGGGGTAGGGGGGTAAATGCCATTCTTAATTTCAAGATACTTTCCAATCAAGTACAATGCATTCATTTGTTGTCTTTTATACTCGTGCAGTCTTTTGATCTGAATATCAAAAATAGAGTTTTCGTTTATCTCGATATTTTGCGTTGCTTTTAGATATTCTTTTAGAATAAGCTTGTTTTGATGTTTAATTTCGATAAGGTCTTGAAGTACGTCTTCATTATCAGTAAAGCTTGATAATTGTTCAAGCTTTTTTGCGTCGCTTTTGTATTCATCTCCAATCAATCCTGATATA
>JAZROS010000015.1:0-11604 GCA_045648825.1 Clostridia bacterium
GCCGAAAGGTCATTGGACATATGCCCGAATTTGCTTAAAATACGGCTTTTCAAAGGCTCGGGATAGCTGCCGTTTTTAAGCATATCAATATCGTGGTTTGCTTCGAGAATGACTGCCTTACTGCCTGAGATGCTGTCAAAAAGCTCATCAGTCATAGTGCCTATATCGGTTGCAACAGACATCTTGTCCTTGCCTAAGTAAAATCTGAACCCAACAGGGTCTTGAGCATCGTGCGGTATGGAAAAGGCATCTGCTGTAATCCCGCCGATTTCAAAAGGACGGTCAGGCTCAATTATCTTTATATTTTCGTCGGCTATTCTGCCGATATTCATTGCAAGATGTGTTTGTTCGGTGGCATAAACGGGGAGATTATATCTTCTTGACACAACGCCGATGCCGCTTATGTGGTCGATATGCTCGTGAGTTACCAAAATTGCATCAAGGTCTCTGCCGGAGAGGTCAAGCCCTGACAAAAGCTCCTCCAGTCTTTTACCGCTCATTCCGCAATCTACAAGGATGTTTGTGTCCTTGTAGGTTACAAGCGAGCAGTTTCCTGAGCTTCCGCTTATAAGTGAACGAAGCATATCACGGCTCCTCCACAACTGTTATACGTTTAATATCGCCGCCGAGGTTAATGAATTTTTGCTCAAAATTTTCGTAACCGCGGTCAATGTGATATATGTCGCTTATGATGGTTGTGCCGTCAGCCATAAGACCTGCAATAATAAGTGCTGCACCGCCACGAAGGTCGGTAGAACGCACCTGTGCACCCATAAGCTTCGGAACACCGTTTATCATAGCAAGCTTGCCTTCTACTCGGATATTTGCGCCCATACGGGTAAGCTCACCTACATAACGGAAACGGTCGTCCCATACACCCTCACGCGCAGAGCTTGTCCCGCCTACTGTTGAAAGGAAGGTTACAAGCTGAGGCTGCATATCGGTAGGATAACCGGGGTAGGGAAGTGCAATAAAATTGATGTTTTTAAAGGTGGTTTCGTCTGGAACATAAACCCTTACACTGTCATCAAATTCTTCAACTACTGCTCCTGCCTCAATAAGCTTTGCACTTATAGGCTCAAGATGCCTTGGGATAATATTTTTAATCAGAACGTCGCCGCGTGTTGCAGCTGCAGCGATCATAAATGTTCCCGCTTCAATCTGGTCGGGGATTATCGGATACATTCCGCCGTGAAGTGATGATACGCCTGTGATTTTAATGGTATCTGTACCTGCACCTCTTATTTTTGCACCCATTGCGTTTAAGAAGTTAGCTAAATCAACTATATGCGGTTCTTTTGCCGCGTTTTCAATTATGGTTATACCCTTTGCCAATGTTGCGGCAAGAATAATGTTGATAGTAGCACCTACAGAGGTTACATCAAAATAGACATTTGAGCCTTTAAGTTCCTCTGCAGAAGCATCAATCATACCGTATTCGGTTTTTACTGTTGCACCTAAAGCTACAAAGCCTTTGATGTGCTGGTCGATGGGTCTTGTGCCGAAATCGCAGCCACCCGGCGGCGGAATAAGGCACTTCTTGCATCTGCCCAAAAGTGCGCCGACTAAATACATAGACCCGCGCATTTTCATTGTCATAGGACCATCGGGAGTAAAGGAGTCAACGTTTGTACAGTCTATATCGACTGTATTTTCATTTATGTAATCTACTTTTGCTCCCATATTTTTTAATATTTCAAGATAAAGATTTACGTCCTTGATATTCGGCAGATTTTCGAGTCTGCAAAGACCGTTTATAAGCAAACAAGCAGGAATAATAGCAACCGCTGCGTTTTTTGCACCGCTTATGGTTACTTCGCCGCGAAGCTTCGCTCCGCCCTTAACAACAAGCTTTTCCACTGTATCCTCTCCTAAAAGATGATTATATAAATGACTTAATCGCACATAAATATTATTATACATTATATATCATAACATATATCCTAAGAAAATGCAAAGAAAAAATTAAAATTTTGTAAATAATATAATTTTTTTCTGAAAATGAAAAAAACTGTTGCTAAAGCAACAGTTATGTTCAACTACGTCTCAAAATCAGACTGCGCGTGTTACCTTTCCTGAGCGCAGGCAGCGAGTGCAAACGCAAACCGTCTTAGGTGTACCGTTAACAACGGCCTTTACCTTACGGATGTTGGGCTTCCACATTCTGTTTGAACGTCTGTGTGAATGGCTGACCTTGATACCAAAGGCAACTCCCTTACCGCAAACTTCACACTTTGCCATGTCAAAACACCTCCTATAATCAATCAAACTCTCAAAACACGACTATTCTACCACAAGTATTTGGAAATTGCAATAGTTTTTCTTAAAAAAAATAAAAAAACAAATAATTTTTAATTTTTTTTCGTTTTGCTATTTAAAAGAGGAAGAAAATATTGTATAATAATAGTGTATGTAAAAAATTATCTGCGGAGGATAAAAAAATGAGTGATACCATATTCACAATACCGCTTAACAAGGTTATAGAAGAATTTTCTTGTGAAAAGCTCTATGAGGCTAAAAAAATTGACGATGTTCTTATCTCTACAGCGGACGTAAACCGTCCTGCATTGCAGATTGTAGGATATTTTGATTATTTTGACCCAAACAGAATACAGGTTATGGGAAAGGTTGAGCTTACATACCTTGAGCAGTTTCCGAAGGATAAGAGAAAGGCACTTTTAGAGCCTTTGTTCAGCAAAGGAATTCCTTGTCTTGTTATCACAAGAGGTATGCAGGTTTCACCGGAGATGACCGAGCTTGCAGAAGAATACGACGTTACCTTGCTTCGTACCGAGGAAACAACCTCTGCTTTTATAAGTGCACTGATAAGCTATCTTAATGTACAGATTGCACCGAGGAAGACAAGACACGGTGTATTGGTTGAGGTTTACGGTGAGGGAATTTTAATTCTCGGCGAGTCGGGAGTCGGCAAAAGCGAGAATGCAATCGAGCTTTTAAAAAGAGGACACCGACTTGTTGCAGACGATGCGGTCGAGATTAAAAGAGTTTCATCGAAGACGTTAGTCGGCTCTGCACCCAGTATCATAAAGCATTTTGTAGAGCTTAGGGGCATAGGAATTATAGATGTCAAGGAAATATTCGGTATGGGTGCTGTTAAGGATACTGAAAGCATCAATATGATAATCCATCTTGAGCATTGGGTTGAGGGCAAGCAGTATGACCGCCTCGGTATGATTGACGAGTACACAAATATTATGGGTATCAACGTCCCGAGCCTTACAGTGCCCGTAAGACCCGGAAGAAACCTTGCAATCATAATTGAGGTTGCCGCAATGAACAACCGTCAGAAACGTATGGGCTATAATGCAGCAGTTGAGCTTAATAACCGCCTGATGCGTGAAATGCAGAAGAATATGGAATAAAGGATAAAGGAAAATGGAGATACTTACAGACTTACACACGCACACGACCGCAACACCGCACGCATACTCCACAATTACCGAAAATGCACTTTCAGCAAAGCAAAAGGGCTTAGAAGCTATTGCTATGACAAACCATTTCGGAGTGGGAGATGCACCGCATATTTGGCATTTTGTAAACATTCGCGTTCTTCCAAAAGAAATCCACGGAGTAAGGGTGTTAAAGGGTGCGGAGGTCAATATACTTGATTTGGATGGCACAATAGATATGCCCGAAGATGTTATGGCAAAGCTTGATATTGTAATAGCAAGTATACACCGTCCTGTTCATCAGGGATTTGACGGAATGGACCATACTAAAGCATATATGAATGTTGTGGAAAATCCGTATGTAGATATAGTAGGACACAGTGGTTCGCCCGACTGGAAATACGATTATGAAACGGTTATAAAGCGTGCAGGCGAGCTTGGAAAGATGATAGAAATAAATGCAAATACCTTTAAGATAAGAAAAGCAAATATACCTAATTGCAGAGAAATTGCTATGACCTGCAAGAAGCTCGGCACGCACATTTGTGTAAATTCCGATGCACATTACTGTGATATGGTAGGACAGGTTGATGCGGTTGTTGAATTGCTTAAGGAGATTGATTTCCCTGAGGAGCTTATAGCAAACCGAAGCTTAGTTGCCTTAAAGGAATTTATGGCACCAAGAAAGAATTTTTGATTGGAGTTTTATTGAAGATGCTTAGAAGTATTGACGGTATCAGATATAACGAGCCTATGAGTCTTAACACTACCTTTCGTACGGGCGGTACGGCTGATTTGTTTTTTGAACCAAGTGATACCGATAGCTTAAAGGCGGTTTTATCGGCTGCCCAAAAGGAGAATATTCCGGTAACCGTTATTGGTAACGGCTCGAATTTACTTGTTCTCGACGGCGGAATAAGAGGACTTGTAGTAAAGTTAGGCAAGAACTTCTCTAAGATAGAGGTAAACGGTGAATTTATAACAGCCCAGAGCGGTGCACTTATGTCGCAGGTTGCTGTATCTGCTTTAAATGCAGAGCTTGCAGGCTTTGAGTTCGGACAGGGAATACCTGGTACGATAGGCGGCGGCCTTTATATGAATGCGGGAGCATACGGCGGTGAGATGAAAGATGTTATCCATAGTGCCGAGTACCTTAAGGATGGCGAAGTACACACCATAAACGCAGAGGATATGGAGCTTTCATACAGAAAGAGCATCTTTATGAGAAACGGCGGTATTATAACATCGGTAAAGCTCAAGCTCAATAAAGGCAACAAGGAAGAAATTAGAGAAAAGATAAATGATTTTAAATGCCGCAGAATAGAAAAGCAGCCGCTTGAGTTTGCGTCAGCAGGAAGTACGTTTAAAAGACCTCTGGGACATTTTGCGGGTGCGCTCATTGAACAGGCAGGCCTAAAGGGTAAGAGAATAGGCAGGGCAGAGGTTTCCGAAAAGCATGCAGGCTTTATTATAAACCGCGGCGGTGCAACGGCGGCTGAAATAATAGAACTGATTGAGTTTGTAAAGGATACGGTTTATAAAAATTCTGGCGTATTACTTGAACCTGAGGTTAAGATTATTGGGGAGAAATGATATACCGTGATATAGAAAAAAGGACGTTAAAAATGGATAGAAAGATGTCTTTTTCGGCAGAGATAAAAGATAAGCTGACTGTACTAAGCAGCGAATGTGAATTTTGTAGTATGGCAAGGCTTGCAGGGTTTATGCGTTATTCCGCTAATTTCAGCTCGGGTGATGCGGTTATTTCTACCGAAAATAAAAAAATTGCCGATTATGTAGGGGAACTGATTGAGGAATGTTTCGGAATAAGGGCTGAGTATAAATTCAACAAACAGTCCAACCTATATAAAAGCAATCTTAAAAATAGTCAACAGGATTTACTGTGTGCTGAGCTTATGGCGGACCAGAGCGCAGAGTCTTTGATGCCATTTGCCTGTTGCAAAAGAGCATTTTTGTCGGGTGCATTTTTGGGCGGAGGCTCGGTAAATGATCCTAAAAAAAGCTATCACCTTGAGTTCGATACCAAATGTAAGGAATATGCCGAGGATGTTCTTGATACACTTAAAAGCGAGGGTATAAATGCAAGAGTAACCTCGCGTAAGGGCAGGTATGTAGTATATGTCAAGGACTATGAATCAATCGCGGCGGTGTTAGGACTTATAGGTGCAGGGTATGCGGCACTTGAGCTTTACAATATATCGGTGGAAAAGGAAATCAGAAACGATGTAAACCGCCGTGTAAACTGCGATAATGCAAATCTTAACAAGCAAGCACAGGCTGCGTCAAAACAGCTTTACGCAATATCAAAGATAGAGAAGAAAATAGGACTTAGTGCACTTTCGGAGGTCTTAAGAGAAATGGCGGAAATAAGACGTGCCTATCCCGAAGACAGCATAAAGGAGCTTGGTGAAAAATTAAATCCTCCTATCGGAAAATCGGGTGTAAATCACCGACTTAACAGGCTTATTGAAATAGCCGATGAATTATAAAACTAATTACTAAGGAGAATTGATATGATTTTAATGAGATTTCCTGAAGGAAAGAAAAAGGTACTTACACTAAGCTATGACGATGGTGTGGCACAGGATATGCGTCTGGCTGATATTATGTATAAAAACGGAATTAAGGGTACGTTTAATGTTCCTGCATCATTTATAGACAAAGAGGATGCAACACCCGAAAACTGCAAAAATGACTCGAGAAGGAAACTTAGTGCCAGACAGATGAGAGAAGCTTATCTGGAAAAGGGAATGGAGATTGCCGCACACGGATACCTTCATCCGCACCTTGAGGAGCTGGATGCTTCGCTTGTTTGTCAGGATGTGTTTACCGACAGGCAGGAACTTGAAAAGGTTTTCGGTACATATGTAAGAGGGATGGCATATCCCTACGGTACTTATAACAACACGGTAAAGGAAGTTGTAAAAGCGTGCGGTATAGTATATGCCAGAACGGTTAAATCGGTTGGGGGAAATTTCAGGTTGCCTGAAGATTGGCTTGAAATTGAGCCGACCTGTCATCACAGCGACCCGAAACTATTTGAGTATGCAGAGGATTTCCTTAAGTATAATATAAGAGATTGCGACCCTGTCAGAATGTTTTATCTGTGGGGACACAGTTACGAGTTTGATGAATTTGACAACTGGGATGTAATTGAAAAATTCTGCGAGTATATCGGTGGCAGGGATGATTTGTGGTATGCTACAAATATAGAGATATACGATTATACCTGGGCGTATAAGCAGCTTAGATTTAATGTTGCAAGAACAAAGGTTACCAACCCTACGGCAACAGATGTCTGGTTTGTGAAAACGGGCAAGATATATAAAGTCGGTGCAGGAGAAACTGTCGAGCTATAAAACGAACGAGGAGGTTACAAAGTGAGCTTTGCACATCTTCACACTCATACTGAGTTTAGTCTTTTGGACGGTGCAGTGAGCATAAAAAAGCTGATTGCCCGTGTTAAAGCGCTTGGTATGGACTCGGTTGCAATTACCGACCACGGCAATATGTACGGAGTTGTTGACTTTTACCGCGAGGCAAAGGCGGAGGGTATTCACCCCGTTATCGGCTGTGAGGTTTACATTGCGCCGGGCAGCAGATTTGATAAAACAAAAGATGATGACAAATATCATCATCTTGTTTTGCTGTGCGAAAATATGACAGGCTACAAAAACCTCATAAAGATGGTTTCGGCAGGCTTTATTGAAGGCTTTTACTACAAACCGAGAATAGATTTTGAGCTTTTGAAGGAACATTCTAAGGGACTTATTGCGCTTTCTGCGTGCTTAGCCGGTGAACTGCCGCGCGCACTTATTGCCGATGATTATGACGGTGCAAAAGAGATTGCAGGGAAGTATATAGAAATTTTTGGTAAAGAAAATTATTTTATAGAAATTCAGGACCACGGTATTGCAGACCAAAAGAGAATAAATCCCCGTCTGGTAAAGCTTGCCGAGGAGCTTGGTGTAGGCGTTGTTGCAACAAATGATATACACTATGCTACAAGAGTTGATGCTAAATATCAGGATGTTCTGATGTGCATACAAATGCGCCGTACGGTTGATGAGCCGGACAGAATGAAGTTTGAAACGGACGAGTTTTATATAAAATCTCAGGAGGAGATGGAAAAGCTTTTCCCCTATGCTCCTGAGGCTATTGAAAATACGGGCAAAATTGCGAAAAGGTGTAATGTGGAGTTCGATTTTAACACAAGACACCTGCCTGAATACGATGTTCCTGACGGAAAGACGGCTTTTGAATATCTTGAGGAGCTTTGCATAAAAGGACTTCACGAGCGGTATGAAGAGGTTACCCCCGAGCTTACAGAGAGGCTTTCTTATGAGCTGTCGGTAATAAACAAAATGGGCTTTGTTGACTATTTCCTTATCGTATGGGATTTTATCAATTTTGCCAAAACACACGATGTTATGGTAGGCCCCGGCAGAGGCTCTGCGGCAGGCAGTCTGGTAAGCTATACATTGAGGATAACAGATATTGAGCCAATACGTTATTCTCTTATTTTCGAGCGTTTCTTAAATCCTGAACGTGTGTCTATGCCAGATATAGATATTGACTTTGAGCCTGAGGGCAGACAGAAGGTTATAAACTATGTTATTGAAAAATACGGTGCAGAAAATGTAGCACAGATTATAACCTTCGGTACAATGAAAGCAAAGCTGGCTGTGCGTGATGTTGGAAGAGCACTCAATATAAGCTATCAAGATACAGACCGAGTGGCCAAGCTTATACCAAATGAATTGGGAATTACGATAGACAAGGCACTTGAGGTTTCCAAGGAGCTTAAGGAGCTTTACGAAAATGACGAAAGAGTAAGAGAGCTGATAGACACATCAAGAGCTATAGAGGGACTTTCAAGACACTCAGGCACACATGCCGCGGGTGTTGTTATTACCAAAGAGCCGATAGTTGAGTATGTACCTTTGCAGACTAATGATGATGTCATAACCACGCAGTTTGTAAAGGACACCATCGAAAGCCTTGGTCTTCTTAAGATGGATTTTCTGGGGCTTAAAAATCTTACTATTATAGAAAATGCAATCAAAATTATTGAAAAAAACAGGGGGATAAAAATTGATATAAGTAGCCTCGATTATGATATAAAAGAGGTTTATGAAAATATTTCAACCGGTAATACCGACGGTGTTTTCCAGATAGAAAGTGCGGGAATGAAGGCATTTATGCAGGAACTCAAGCCTACCTGTCTTGAGGATATTATTGCGGGAATTGCACTTTACCGTCCGGGGCCGATGGATTCTATACCCAAATATGTATATAACAAATCTCATCCCGATGAGGTAAAGTATAAGCACCCTCTTTTAGAGCCTATTCTTGATGTAACCTACGGCTGTATGGTTTATCAGGAGCAGGTAATGCAGATTGTAAGGGATATGGCGGGATATTCTCTTGGCAGTGCGGATATGCTACGTCGTGTTATCAGCAAGAAAAAGGCTGATAAAATGGAGATAGAACGCAAAAACTTTATCTACGGAAAACAAAACGAAAACGGTGAATGGGAAATTGAGGGCTGCATAAACCGCGGGATAGAAGAAAGCGTCGCAACTGATATTTTTAACGAGATGAGTGATTTTGCAAACTATGCTTTTAACAAATCTCACGCAGCAGCGTATGCTTACCTCACCTATCAGACGGCTTATCTTAAAACCTTTTATCCGGTTGAATTTATGGCATCGTTGATTTCGTCTGCAGACAGTACCGATAAAATAAACGGCTATCTGTTAAATTGTGCCGAGCTTGGCATAGATAAGCTTCCGCCTGATATTAACGCAAGCGAAGATAGCTTTACTGTTGAAAACGGTGCAATAAGATTTGGTCTTTCTGCGGTTAAAAACGTAGGAAAAGGCTTCATTAAAGCCGTTGCTCAGGAACGTACGGCAAATGGCAAATTTAAAGATTTTTTCGACTTTGTATCGAGAATGGCTGATAAAGAAATCAATAAACGAGCAGTTGAAGGGCTTATTATGTGCGGTGCGTTTGACTCGACGGGTGCAAAAAGGTCTCAGCTGATGCAGGTTTTTGAAAGCGTAATTGACGGTGAAGCGAAGGAAAAAAGAAGCAGCATAGAGGGTCAGCTTTCTTTGTTTGACGAACAGCCGGAGCTGGAAGAAGATGTTTTGTTTGAACTTCCAGACATAGATGAATTTGAGAAGAAACAGCTTCTAAATATGGAAAAAGCATCGGTTGGTATGTATCTTTCAGGTCATCCGATGGAGGAGTATCAGGCAATATCAGCAAAAATTTCCGGCGGTGTAAATATTGGTAAAATTCTGTCTGCAGGCAATAAGTATGAAGAAGGAAATCCCCATGAGAGTGAAGTTTATGACGGTCAGAGAGTAAAGATTGTCGGAATAATAACAGCTCGTAAGGATAAAACTACAAAGAGCAATAAACGTATGACGTTTCTCAATCTTGAGGATTTATACGGTAGTATTGAGGTACTGGTATTTCCTAAGATATACGACACACTTTCCCCGATGCTTCGTGAGGAAGAAATGATAGTGGCGGTATGTGATGTAAGTCTTCGCGAAGAGGAAGAACCCAAACTGCTTTTGGAAGATGCACAAGTGTTAAAGGACTACATTTCAAACAACAAACACGCAAGACAAGAGGGACACAAAACGCGTGGTGATAAAAAGTTGTTTATAAAAATGGGGACACAAAACAAACTCGTAACAGAGCGTGTTCTTTCGACTCTTAAGAACTATAGAGGAGATATGCCGGTTGTTCTTTATATTGCAGATACAAAGAAACGCTTGTGTGTTCCGGAAAGCTATTTTGTAAATCCCTGCAAGGAGTTAATTTCAGAACTTACAGCAATATTTGGTGAAGATAATGTAAAGGTGTATTAACACATAGCAAATATTCTGTTAAATTTTGTGAAAAATGATATTGAAATTTCTTCCAAATTGTTGTACAATATATAATGAAAACGTATTGTTAAATTTTAGACAATGGCTTTGTGCCGACTATGGCAGAAAGGAAGATATATAATGGACGATAACAGAAAAGAGGCTGCAGCCGATTATGTGGTTGTTAAGGCCTTAGAGGATGGAGTAAACGTAATGGGATTAACGCGTGGCGGAAGTACGAGATTTCATCATACAGAAAAGCTTGCAGCCGGTGAGGTTTATATAGCACAGTTTACTGAAACAACTTCAGCTATAAAAATTAACGGAAATGCGTCTATACTTACTCGCTATGGCGAAGTTAAGTCGGAAAGGCAGGGGTAAATATAATATGTGGACGGTTGTCTATCTGGCAAACAACACTGAGGTTAAAAACACAATATGTGAACTTTTGGATAATAATGGTATAATAAGCCGTGTACACACAATAGTACCGTCAGAAGAAACTGCGGATATATGCTATGATGTGCTTGTGCCGGCAGCGGAGGTCAGTGCGGCTCATGCACTTATACTTGATGAAGAATTGTAATTTGAAAGGAACGAAGTTATAAATGAACAGAGAAGTCAGAAAAATAGGTGTTCTGACCAGTGGTGGCGATGCGCCGGGAATGAATGCTGCAGTTCGTGCTGTTGTCAGGGACGGAAATTATAACGGCCTTACTGTGCTCGGTGTAAAAAGAGGTTATAACGGACTTATTAACGGTGATTTGATAGAGATGGGAGCAAGAAGCGTTTCTGATATACTCCAAAAGGGCGGAACAATGCTCCAGACTGCAAGATGCCTTGAATTTAAAGAGCCTGCAGGAGTTAAAAAAGCTTACGATGTCGCTAAAAGATTTGGTCTTGACGGTCTTATAGTTATAGGCGGCGACGGCTCTTTTAGAGGAGCGAGAGACCTTTCTCGCATTGGACTTCCGACTGTTGCAATTCCGGGTACTATTGATAACGATATAGGTTGCAGTGAATATACAATCGGATATGATACCTGTCTTAATACAGTTATTGAAGCTGTAGATAAGATCCGTGATACGTCATCCTCTCACGAGAGGTGTTCTGTTATCGAGGTTATGGGTAGAGGTGCAGGCTACATTGCAATAAATGCCGGAATTGCCTGCGGTGCAGAGGTTATCCTTATTCCTGAGAGAGAGTACAGCTTTGATGAAGATGTTTTAAGACCTATTCTTGAGGGCAAATCCCGCGGCAGACGACAGAGTATTGTTATTGTA
>JAZROS010000016.1:0-5807 GCA_045648825.1 Clostridia bacterium
AAATTGGAATTTCTCAGGCACAGGTATCAAGGCTTGAAAAAAGTGCTTTAAGTCATATGAAAAAGTATATATGAATTTAAAATTGCGGGTCGATGTAGGGCATCGACCCCTACTCAATTTTACAAAATATTTAAATATTTAAAAAAACTTGCATTTTCAGTTGACATATATTATAATTAGAACAAATATATTATATTAACAGGAGAACTGATTATGGCAGAGAAGAAAGATAAGAAAACCATAATGGAGGTAAACGGTGAGGACGACAGAAAAAAAGCTCTTGCGGCGGTCCTCGGTGTTATAGAAAAGCAGTACGGTAAGGGAAGTATTATGAAGCTTGGCGAAAAGCCGAGAATAAGTGTTGATGTTATTCCGACTGGCTCTCTTACTTTGGACGTTGCACTCGGTGTCGGCGGTGTCCCTAAGGGCAGAGTAATAGAAATATACGGACCTGAATCATCAGGTAAAACAACTGTTGCACTCCATATAGTAGCAGAGGCACAAAAGCGTGGCGGTGATGCGGCATTTATTGACGCAGAGCATGCTTTAGACCCCGAATATGCCAAAAAGCTCGGTGTAGATATTGATAACCTTCTTGTTGCACAGCCCGATACGGGTGAACAGGCTTTGGAGATTGCAGAGGCGCTTGTAAGAAGTAATGCGCTGGATGTTGTTGTTATCGACTCTGTTGCTGCTCTTGTTCCTAAGGCTGAAATTGAGGGCGAAATGGGCGATTCACACGTTGGTATTCTTGCAAGACTTATGTCTCAGGCACTAAGAAAGCTGACAGGTATAACCGCTAAAACAGGAACAGCAGTTATCTTCATTAACCAGCTTCGTGAGAAGGTTGGCGTAATGTACGGTAATCCCGAAACAACACCCGGTGGACGAGCTCTTAAATTTTTCTCGTCTGTTCGTCTTGATGTTAGACGTCAGGAGCAGATTAAAAACGGTACTGAGGTTATCGGTAACAAAACCCGTGTACGAGTTGTTAAAAACAAGGTTGCACCTCCCTTTAAAGAGGCGGAATTTGATATTATGTACGGCGAGGGTATTTCAAAGCTTGGAAATATCTTAGACGTTGCGGTAGACTTTGATATTATCAAGAAGTCGGGTGCGTGGTTCTCGTATGATGGTGAGAGAATTGCTCAGGGAAGAGATAATACTAAAAAGTATATGGAGGACAACCCTGAGTTTGCAGAAATGATTGAAAATCAGGTAAGAGCTGCATTAAATCTTGATGGTAGTGCAGAGGCTGAAGATACTTTTGAACAGGGTCAAGAGGAGTAAATTAAGAAATTTTTTAAGAAACTATTGACGTTTTGCAAAAATAATAGTATTATAGTAATATGCTACATAATCCGAGGAAGAACTGTAACAGGGGGATTTTTATATGTTTTCAAGAGAGGTAGAAGTTCAGAATCAGGTTGGCTTGCACGCAAGACCTGCAACTTTCTTTATTCAGAAAGCTAACGAATTCAAGTCAAGTATTTGGGTAGAGAAGGAAGAACGTAAGGTAAATGCTAAGAGTCTTCTTGGTGTGTTGTCTTTGGGCATCACTAAGGGAACTACCATCAATGTTATAGCAGATGGCATCGATGAGGAGGACGCAGTCAATACGCTTGTTAATTTGATTGCTTCCAATTTTACAGAGTAAGCTGTCTTATTAAAGTGCATTAAATAACTCTACCGTTTGTGTAGAGTTATTTTTATCTTATAGTAAAAGGAGGTGTAAGCTGTGAAGAAATTTAATCTTGAAGCAGAGCTTTTGTTATTGCCTGAAAAGCCTGGGGTTTATATAATGCACTCTGCAGATGATACAGTAATTTATGTCGGCAAGGCAAAAATTCTTAAAAACAGGGTTCGGCAGTATTTTCAAAGCAGTAAAAACCATACTCCAAAGGTAAGAGCTATGGTATCCAATGTGGCATATTTCGAGTATATTATTACCGACTCGGAAACAGAGGCGCTTGTACTTGAATGCAATCTGATTAAAAAACACCGTCCCAAATACAACATACTCTTAAAAGACGATAAGCAGTATCCGTATATTAAGGTTACAATCAATGAAAGATACCCACGTATTTTTATGACAAGACAATTAAAAAATGATGGGGCAAAATATTTTGGACCATATGCAGGGGGTGGAACAGTAAAGACGGTTTTGGAGCTTGTAGGTAAAATTTTCAAACCGCCCAAATGCCATCGAAAATTCCCTGAAGATATAGGCAAGGGCAGACCGTGTCTTAATTATCATATAAAAACCTGCTTTGCACCTTGCACAGGCAAGGTGTCGGAGGAGGAATACAGACGTGTGTTCTATGCCATCTGTCGCTTTTTAGATGGCGACCATAAGAGCCTTTTGTCTGAGCTTGAGGCGGAGATGAAAACGGCATCCAAGAATATGGAATTTGAACGTGCTGCAGAGATAAGGGACGAGCTTACGGCGATAAGACGTCTTGACGAAAAGCAGAAGATAGTAAACTCGGACAATATGAATGATATGGATATTGTTGCAGCGGCAACAACGGGAGATAATGCCTTTTGTGAAATATTCTTTGTGCGTATGGGCAAGGTCATTGGCAGGGAGAATTTCAGGCTTATCGGAGCATCCGAAAGAACGGAGGAAGAGATTATATCCGACTTTTTAAAACAGTTTTACCGTGATGCACAGTTTATACCTCAGGAAATACTGACCGATTGTGAACCGATTGACCAAGAGGCTATTTCGGGCTGGCTTTCCGATAGGAAGGGGAAAAAGGTTACCATCCATAACCCCAAACGCGGCGAAAAGAAGAAGCTGGTTGAAATGGTAAAGAAAAATGCCGATACAGCCTGCATAAACTATCTTGCCACCAAGCAAAAGAATAAAATTCAAAACAGTGTTATAAATGAGCTTGCAGCTGCAACGGGACTTGAAGCACCGCCCGAGTATATTGAGGCATATGATATTTCCAACATCTCGGGTACTGATAATGTAGGCTCGATGGTCGTTTTCAAAAACGGCAAGCCACTAAGGAGCCGTTACCGCTCATTTAATATTAAATCCTTTGAGGGTGCGAACGATTATAAAGCGATGCAGGAGGTTCTGTACCGCCGCTTAAAACGTTCTTATGACGAGGAAGAGGAAATTGAAAAGGGTACACTTAAAAGGGAGAATGCCAAGTTTTTGCCGTTGCCTGATGTGATGCTTATTGACGGCGGTATGGGACATCTTGCTGCGGCTTTGGAAATACTCGAAATGATGAGCGCAGATATACCCGCTTTCGGTATGGTAAAAGACGATAAGCATCGTACAAGAGCATTAGTGTCTGAAAAGGGCGAAATTGCGCTTTCGCAGACGGGCAGTGTGTTTAAGCTGATTACTGCCATTCAGGACGAGGCACACCGAAGTGCAATAACCCATCACAGAGGAAAACGTTCTCTTAAGCTTACAAAATCTGAGCTTGATGAAATATCAGGTATGGGTGAAAAGAAGAAGGCAAAGCTTCTAAAGTACTTTAAGTCCGTTAAAGCTGTAAAAGAAGCATCGGCTGACGAGCTTGTAAAAGCAGGTATAGATAAAAGAACGGCAGAGAATATAGCCGCACATTTTTCCAAATAAAATTTTTATTGCCTTTTGGGAAATTCTGTGGTATAATGCTGAGTAATGTTAAATATAAAGGAGAAGATAAAAAATGGCAGAAGTATTAGCATTTGTTCTTTACTTCGTTGCGATGCTCGGAATTGGTGTATTCTTTTTCCTCAAGTCAACGGGTAATGATGAAAAGGATTATTTTTTAGGCGGACGTAAGATGGGACCGTGGGTTACTGCAATGAGTGCGCAGGCATCGGATATGAGTGCGTGGCTTTTGATGGGACTTCCGGGCAGTATCCTTGCTTTTGGCTTAGGTCAGGCGTGGATTGGTATAGGTCTTGCAATAGGTACAGCGCTTAACTGGATTTTTGTTGCAAAAAGACTCAGAAAGTTTTCTAAGGCTTCGGGTGATGCTATAACACTTCCGCAGTATCTTTCAAACCGTTTTGCAACTGCAAATCCTGCACTTAAGATTATCTGTGCGGTAGTATTTTTGGTAAGCTTTACACTGTATGTTGCGTCTGCATTTTCGGCAGGTGCTAAGGTGTTTGCCGATTTGTTCCCTGCACTCGGAATTGAAAGAGCAATGATTATTTTTGCACTTATCATTCTTGTATACACCTTCCTTGGCGGTTATAACGCTGTTTGCTGGACAGACTTTTTCCAGGGACTTTTAATGCTCTTTGCGCTGTTGGCAGTTCCTGTTGTAGTTGCTGCAACTCAGGAGCTTGATACATCTGCACTTGCAACTATCACCGCAAACGGCACAGAATATCCTTTTGAAACAAATCTTTTTAACGCAAGCTGGAAGGAAATTGTGTCAGGACTTGGCTGGGGCTTGGGATACTTCGGTATGCCTCATATCCTTGTTCGCTTTATGAGCATCGAAAAGCCGAGTATGGTTAAAAAGAGTGCAACTGTTGCTATTATCTGGGTTGTTATTACCCTTGCTGCAGCTATTGTTATTGCATATTTCGGAAGAATGGTAATTGGTGCAGAGCTTTTGGAAAAAGGCGCTCAGGAGCTTGTGTTTGTAACGCTTGCAAGAAGACTTTTCCCCGGCTTTATTGCAGGACTTTTGCTTGCAGCAATTATTGCAGCATCTATGTCAACTGCTGACTCACAGCTTTTGATGGCTTCTTCGTCATTTACAAGTGATATTTATAAGCCTATAATTAGAAAGAATGCGTCAGAGAAGGAAATCCTCTGGATAGGAAGAATAGTAGTTATAATTGTATCTGTAGTTGCATACTTTATTGCAAGCAGCAAGGGTTCAGGCGCTCAGGCTGTTATGAATATGGTATCTAATGCGTGGGCACTTTTCGGTGCGGCATTCGGCCCTGTAGTGCTTCTGTCATTGTTCTGGAAGAGATTTACATATAAGGGCGCTGTTGCAGGTATCCTTGCCGGTGCTATTGTCGATATAGCATGGCTTATGTATCTTGCTGATACAGGTATTTATGAGCTTGTTCCTGCATTCTTGGTAGGCTTTGTGGCTTGTGTTGTTGTATCACTTCTGGATAAAGCTCCGACAGCTGAGGTTGCAGCTATCTTTGAAAAGGCAACTGATAACACGATTGATGACTAAAAATTTTAATTAAAACCAAAATTAAGGGCATACTGTGCAGACGGTATGCCCTTTAATATTAAGATTAAAAAGAGGAAAATATGTTTAGACTTGTAAATAAAGGAATTTTGTGTTATTATAAGATTGATTCATTTTAAAAGGACTATGCTTATATAATAAGGAGATGAGTGTCATTAAGAGGATATTAGCGGCATTTTTGTGCGGTGTGCTTGTGTTATCGCTTTTTGGCTGCAAAGGCAATTTAAAAAGCGGAGAGCTTATTATAGAAGAGGGAGCAAGAGAGATAAATCTTGCTGTTTTTGACGTTGATACATTAAACCCGATAAGGACAAAATCACAGTCGGTATCTGAGATAATGTCGCTTATTTATGAGCCACTTTTTTCCTTTGATGAAAAGCTAAATCCTATTCCGTGCCTTGCTGAAAATATTATAGTTTCTGCTGACGGTCTTTCGGTCAAGCTGAGCCTTAAAAAGAATGTGATGTGGCATAGCGGAGCGGAGTTTTTTGCGGATGATGTTGTATATACCGTAAACGAGATTAAAAACGGAGAGTCAATGTACAAGCACAATGTCGCACCTATTGCAGACATCACAGTTGATGCCGATGGCGGAGTTATTATGACTCTTAAGGAACCTGTTAT
>JAZROS010000017.1:0-2242 GCA_045648825.1 Clostridia bacterium
CAATCCTTACTTTATCAAATAATCTGAAGCTTGCCTTTATTCTTTTAATCCACCAATCAAAACCACGGCTTTCCATAACATCCCAGATATAAAGCGGATTGCCCCAAAGCTGTCCCTTATCTGAAAAGGCGTCCGGCGGACAGCCTGCAACACGTTTGGGCAGTCTCTTTTCATCAAGCTCAAAAAGCTCCGGTGTACGCCATACCTCTGCAGAGTCAAGCGCTACATATATAGGCATATCGCCAATTATCTTTATCCCGTTATCATTAGCATACTTTTTAAGCTTATCCCACTGCTTATAAAACATATACTGAATGAATTTATAGAATTCAATATTTCTCGCGTAATTTTCCCGATAATAGTTTTCTGCCTCATTTGTACAAAAACGAATATCCTCGTCCCAATATAGCCAACACCTAAAATGATGATGCTCTTTAACTGACATAAAGAGTGCATAATCTTCAAGCCAAAATCGATTATCCGCTTCAAACTCATAATAATCGTCAGCCTTTTCAAATCTTGAAAATGCTTTTCTAAGTATAGGATAACGGTTATCAAACAGTCTTTTATAATCAACGGAAGTAGGATTGTCGCCAAAGAAATAGTTAGCTATTTCGTTCTTCTTAAGAAGTCCCTCATCGCAAAGGATATCCAAATCAATGAAATACGGATTTCCTGCAAAAGCAGAATTACTCTGATACGGCGAATCGCCATAGCTTGTAGGACAGACAGGCAAAACCTGCCAATATGTCTGTCCTGCTTTTTTTAGGAAATCTACAAATTTATATGCCTCTTTGCCGAGTGTTCCTATTCCATACGGAGACGGCAACGAGGAAATGTGCATCAATATACCGGCTTTTCTCATTAGAATTTCACCTCTTTCTAACTAATTTTACCACAAAAAGCTTCACTTGTAAATATAAAGAATGACTGCGAGAAATATCGCAGTCATACAGCATTACTCACTTATGTGAATCATAACCTGTTCTATAATTCTTTTAACGTGTTCATCATCAAGAGAATAGAAGGTGTTTTTTCCCTCACGACGTGCCTGTACAAGCCTTGCTTGTTTTAAAACACGAAGCTGATGGCTTATCGCAGATTGCGTCATTCCAAGCTTTGAGGCAATGTCATAAACGCATATCTCATTATCAAACAACGCCCACAAAATACGTATTCTTGTAGCATCGCCGAATACCTTGAACACATCGGAAAGCTCTCCTACCACTTTGTCTTCAGGCAATTCGTTTTTTAATCTGTCGACAATTTCCGTATTGTAAAGACAATGGGTGCACTTGGTTTCCTCCACCGCTATTCCTCCTATCTTGATTTCTTATTACTTAATATCATATTGCAAAACTCTTGGTTATCTGTCGTCTTTGCAATCTCGCTTAGCAACGAGCCAACAGCGTCAGCAACATTTTGCTTAGCGATATCTCGTCTTATTCTCCATACCGCTTCGCACTCGTAATCCTTTAAAATTTCTTCCTCACGGCGTGTACCGGATCTTGAGATATCTATTGCAGGGAAAATTCTTCTCTCCTGCAGGCTCCTGTCAAGCTTAAGCTCCATATTGCCTGTGCCTTTAAACTCCTCAAATATTACATCGTCCATTCTGCTGCCCGTTTCAACCAGCGCAGTAGCAAGTATTGTAAGGCTTCCGCCCTCCTCGATATTTCTTGCCGCACCAAAAAACTTCTTAGGCTTAATAAGCGCATCAGGGTCAAGTCCGCCGGACAATGTTCTGCCTGTAGGTGTAACGGTAAGATTGTATGCCCTTGCAAGACGTGTAATAGAATCAAGAAGTATAACAACATCCTTCTTTTGCTCCACCAATCTCATTGCCCTATCTAAAACCATCTCAGCAACCTTTGTGTGATTTTCAGGAGTCTGGTCAAAGGTAGAATAGATAACCTCTCCGTCAATCGAGCGTTTGAGGTCAGTAACCTCTTCAGGACGTTCGTCAATAAGAAGGACTATAAGCTTTACATCAGGATAGTTTACCGAAATTGACTTGGCAATATTCTTAATAATTGTAGTTTTGCCTGCCTTAGGCGGTGCTACAATCATTCCTCTTTGCCCTTTTCCGATAGGAGAAAAGATATCAATAACCCTTGAAGTTATGCTATCCGTCTTTGTATTTTCAAGTACAAGCCTCTCCTTTGGATATATCGGTGTCAGCTTTTCAAAGCTCTTACGCTTTAATGCAACCTCAAGCGAGTCGCCATTGATTTTTTTAACA
>JAZROS010000018.1:0-4076 GCA_045648825.1 Clostridia bacterium
ATGTGTATGGCGGAAATTCCTGTAGAGGGTGCTTTGGAAAAGTGCGTCAGGATACTTATACTTTCTAATAGTGAAAAATCAAATGATGAAATTAAGCACATATATTTAAAGGACGCAGTAAAACTGCGACCCGATTTGGTGAAGTGAGGGTAATTATGAAAAAGTTTAATGTTGCAATAGACGGACCTGCAGGTGCAGGAAAAAGCTCAATTTCAAAGGCGGTTGCGAAAAAGCTTGGCTGTATCTATGTGGATACAGGTGCAATGTATCGTGCCTGTGCACTTTATGCAATCGAGAATAATATCCCCATAACTGCCGAGGGACTTGAAAATGAGCTTGATAATATAAAAATAGGCATCAAATATGCCGAAGACGGACAGAGAATATATCTTGGCGGAGTAGACGTTTCAGGACGTATAAGAGAGCCAGATGTAAGTATCGGTGCGTCCGATATTGCGGTTATTCCTGCAGTCAGACTAAAGCTTGTTGATATGCAGCGAGAGCTTGCCAAAACCAATAACGTTGTAATGGACGGACGTGATATAGGTACATACGTTCTGCCTGATGCGGAGGTTAAGATTTTTCTTACTGCATCCGTTGATGAAAGAGCAAGACGCAGAGTTCTTGAAATGGAGCAAAAGGGACAAAAGGCTGATTTTGAAACGGTTAAAAAGGATATGGCGTACCGCGATAAAAATGACTCCGAACGTGAATTTGCTCCTCTTAGACAGGCAGAAGATGCAGTACTTCTGGACACAACAGAGCTTACATTTGATGAGGTTGTAGCGGCTGTTACAGATATTATAGCCAAGGTAGTCGATTAAGGAGAGGGTATATGTTTTATAAACTTGCGATATTGTTCTGTCGTTTTGTGCTGCTATTTAAGTGCAGAGTAAGGTCAAAAGGCAGAGAGAATATACCCGTAAGCGGTGGCTTTATACTTGCGCTCAATCACCGTACCAACTATGATGTGCTTCTCGCAGGCATAACAAGCACAAGAAGACTTCGGTATATGGCAAAGGCTGAGCTTTTTAAGAACAAGTTTTTTGCGTGGCTTATAACAAAATGCGGTGCATTCCCTGTAAATCGGGGAAGAGGCGATATCGGTGCGATAAAAAGTGCGCTTGAAAAATTGAGAAATAATGAGCCGTTGCTTATGTTTCCTGAAGGGAAACGTGTTACAAGCATAGAGGAAGAGAAGAATACAAAAGCAAAACCCGGCGCCGTTATGATTGCGATAAAAGCACAGGTGCCGATTGTTCCTGCCTATATAAGTGGAAAATTCGGTTTTTTAAGAAAGGTAACCATAAACTATGGTAAGCCGATTTATTATACAGAATATGCGGGAGAAAAGCAGTCTGTTGATAAGCTGCAGTCTCTTAGTGATGAAATGATGGACGAAATACGTTCTTTAAGGATAGATTGATATGAGTATAAAAATTGCAAAGACGGCAGGCTTTTGCTATGGAGTAAAGCGTGCTGTTGATGAAGTTTACAGACGTGTTGATGCGGGAGAGAGAATAGGCGTTTTAGGCGAGCTTATTCATAATGAGAGTGTCATATCCGATATGGAAAACAGGGGAGTTGTTTTTTACGACACTGTTGACGATGCCCAAAAGGACAGAATTCTCATAATAAGAACTCACGGTGTAAAAAAGGAAATTATAGACAAGGCTGAGAAAATGGGAATAGAGTATGTTGACCTTACCTGCCCGTTTGTTTCCAAGATACACAAAATTGTAAATGAGCATCATCAAAAGGGGTACAAAATAGTCATTGTCGGAGATAAAAATCACCCTGAAGTAATAGGTATAAATGGTTGGTGTGAAGACGATGCTTTTATAACTTATGACCCGAATAGCGAAATTCCGACAGAATTTGCTGAAAAAGATGTATGCGTTGTGGCACAAACAACAATAAATAAAGAAATATTTGTTAAAATCGTACAAAATATTAAAAACACTTGCAAAAGTGTGGTGGTTTTTGATACAATATGTAGTGCGACTAAGGATAGGCAGTCAGAGGCGGCAGCTCTTTCGGCAGAGAGCGACGTTATGTTTGTGGTAGGCGGAAGAAAAAGCTCCAATACGGCAAAGCTTTTTGAAATCGCCAAAGCAAACTGTTCTAAAGCCTTCTTTATCGAAACGTCGGCAGATATTCCTGCTGATGTGCAATACAAAAATAAAAAGATAGGTATTACGGCGGGTGCATCTACACCCGGATGTATTATCGAGGAGGTTTTTACAACGATGGACGAAAAAATGACAAACGAAGAGTCTTTTGCTGAGCTTTTTGCTCAATCTGAAAGCAAGACCCTGCACAACGGCGACATTGTTGATGCAACAGTAGTCGAAATTCGCAATAACGAGGTTATCGTTGACCTTGGCGGATTTAAGTACAACGGTCAGTTGGCTGCCGACCAGCTGAGTGATGACCCGTATGCAAAGGTTACAGATTTGGTTAAGCCAGGCGAGGAGATTAAGGTTTACGTTGTTGGTGTCAACGACGCTGAGGGTAAAGTTGTTCTCTCAAGGAAAAAGCTTATCGCTATGGAAAGCTGGAACAATATGAAGGAGGCCTTTGAGAACAAGGAAATTCTTGACGGTAAGATTATCAAAGCTGTCAAGGGCGGCGTTATTGCACTTGTAAACCAGACTCAGGTGTTTGTTCCTGCAAGACATGCTGCTTTGAGATTTGTTCAGGATCTCGACACACTTCTTAACACAGAAGTAAGACTTAAGCTTATTGATATGGATGAGCGTAAGAAGCGTTTTGTAGGCTCTGTTCGTGCCGTACTTGAGGAGGAGAGAAAGGTTGTTGAGGATGCTTTCTGGTCAGCTGCAGAGGTTGGCAAGGAGTATACCGGTGCAGTTAAGTCTCTTACAAGCTTTGGTGCATTTGTTGACCTTGGCGGCGTAGACGGACTTGTGCACATTTCAGAGCTTTCTTGGAGCAAAATTAAGCACCCCTCAGAGGTTGTTAAGGAGGGCGATGTTCTTACAGTTTACATCAAGGACCTTAACGCAGAAACCAAGAAAATCTCTCTCGGATATAAGAAGGCTGAGGATAATCCGTGGGTTATCGCTAAGGCTAAGTATAATGAGGGCGACGTTGTTAAGGTTAAGGTAGTAAGAATTATGCCGTTTGGCGCATTCTGCGAGCTTATGCCTAACGTAGACGGTCTTATTCATATTTCACAGATTGCTGACAGAAGAATTGGCAAGCCTGAGGATGTACTTACAATCGGGGACGAGGTAGAGGCTAAGATTACTGCTATTGATTGGGAAACTAACAAAATCAGTCTTTCAATCAGAGCTTTGATTGCACCTCCGGTAGAGAAGAAGGAAGAAGCTCCGGCAGAAGAAGCAGCTCCTGTTGTTGAAGATGTAGAGGATGCTCCTGTAGATATCGAAAAGTATATCGCAGAGAACCCTGCTGAAGAGGAAGTAGCAGAAGAAGCTGCTCCTGCAGAGGAAGCTAACGAAGAGGCTGCTGACGCTGAATAATTATAAAAACTGAATAAAAATACAGGGGAGCTGGTGATGCCCGGCTGAGAGGAAGCAGAGAGCTTCGACCCTTTAACCTGATTTGGATAATGCCAACGTAGGAAGAATTATAAAGCTTTTTAGGAGTTACCCAATGGGTAACTCCATTTTTTTCTTCCAGAAAGGAACATTATGAAAAATAAAACCTCAGTATTTTCAAATATAATGATTTGGTTTGGTGCAGGAGTATCAATCGCAGAAATTCTGACAGGAACACTGATTGCACCGTTAGGATTTACAAAGGGCGTTTTTGCCGTAATTTTAGGCCATATCATAGGTTGTGTTCTGCTGTTTTTAGCAGGACTGATTGGTGCGAAAAGTGAAAAAAGTGCAATGGAAACTGTTAAACTGTCATTTGGGCAAAGAGGCTCGCTCCTCTTTTCGTGGCTGAATGTGATACAGCTTGTCGGCTGGACAGCAGTTATGATAGTAAGCGGAGCACAGGCTGCTAATATTGCAGTTGGAGTTGGTTCATATGCGTTATGGGCAGTTGTTATCGGAGCATTGATAGTTTTGTGGGTAATTGTAGGT
>JAZROS010000019.1:0-14137 GCA_045648825.1 Clostridia bacterium
TACGTTTCGTTTATGAAGAAGTATAAAGAAAACCCAACGGATATTTCATTGCTTTCCGATTATGCAACATATATGAGCAAATATGCAGATTTTGTTGAAGATTTTGAAAAATGGGAAACTCAAGAAATGAACGCTGCTGAAACCGCTTACTACATTGACGTTCAAGCAAGGGTAAGCAAAAAACTTCTTGAAGTGGCTCAATAATCAAGTATAAAACTCCTTTGTTGACAGATAATAACAGTGTTATCAAATCAACAAAGGAGTTTTTATATATGAAAGCAACAGGAATTGTGAGAAGAATAGAGGCTCGTGTTATTATAACCTCTAAAAACAGTTGCTAAATCAAAGATTTAGACTGTTTTTGAGAACATAAATACTCGTTTCACTCGTATGAGATAACACAAAAGTGCGACAAAGCCTTGTAAATACTGGGTTTTTCACTGATTTTGTCCAAAATATTTTGAGAAAACAAGCGGTTTTGGGCTTTGATTGTTATTAAAGCGAGGTGTTGGAACACATAGCAAAAGGCCGGATGTACACAGATGTTCATCCGGCTTTGTTATAAATAAAATATAAGATAATGGAGATAATATCCCTTAATTAAATTACGGTTCCCTTAAAAACACAGAATATTTGAGGGAATATTTCGAATTGATTGTTGACTACTCCCTTATAAAAGGTTATAATATAAGGGAAAGAGAAGGAGGATAAGGGAATGAGACCTTTTAATTACTCTGTTATTAAAAATCAAAAATGGGATTCTGAAATTTTAGGACTTATAGCTGCAATATATAAAGAAGCAGGAAAGCAAGAGCTTTATCTCAAACAACGTCCGGAAGAATTAGAAAAGTTGGTTGAAATCGCAAAAGTTCAAAGTACCGAAGCATCTAATGCGATTGAGGGTATCGTCACTACAAATACCCGTATTAAGCAGTTGGTGGAAGAGAAAACGACCCCTAAGAACCGTGATGAGCAGGAAATTGCCGGTTACCGCGACGTTCTTTCTATTATTCACGAAAGTTTTGACGCGATATCGTTGTCCCGCAATTATATTCTTCAACTCCATAAAATTATGTACAGCCATATGAATAACCCTATGGCCGGTCAAACCAAGAATGTACAGAACTATATCAGCGCAACTTACCCTGACGGACATACAGAGATTTTGTTTACTCCCCTTGCTCCGTTTGAAACACCAGAGGCGTTGGATAAAATTTGTGATGAATACAACCGTGTTATTGGCAATATGGAATTGGAGCCGTTAATCGCAATTCCAATTTTTATTCACGATTTCTTATGCATTCATCCTTTTAACGACGGCAATGGAAGAATGAGCCGTTTGCTTACCACTTTGCTTCTATATCGAAGCGGATTTTATGTTGGTAAATATATTTCCTTAGAAGCAAAGATTGCTAAGAATAAGGATTTATACTACGATGCACTTGGACGTTCTCAGCATGGTTGGCACGAGGGCACTGAGGATACTGTTCCGTTTATTAAATACCTACTTGGTACGGTTCTAGCAGCATATAAAGACTTTGGCGATCGATTCGCTATTGTTGAAGAGAAACTTCCTGCCGTTGAGATGGTTCGCAAAGCCGCTATGAATAAGATAGGACGCTTTAATAAACAAGATATACGTGAACTATGCCCGACCCTTAGTCTTAGTTCTGTAGAAGGAGCACTTCGTAAAATGGTAGCATCCGGTGAACTGAAACGCGAGGGTAAAGGTAAATCAACGTGTTATATTCGATTGAAATAATAACATTTGGTGATTTGGACAATTATTATGTTAATCACCTGAGCGATAACAAAGAAAGCAAAATGTATTGTTTCAAGTTTACTTTAATTGTTTCATTGATTATGTAACAATGCAAATTACAATGAAACAAGTGAGGTATGTAGTTATTAAGAATTAAATAATTTCTAAACAGCGTGATTTACTCTTGCCTCGTCTTATTGAGGGATAAATTGGAGGTATGAAAATGGCAGAACATCCTAAAACTTTTATATCATATTCTCACGACAACGATGAACATAAAGCTTGGGTCAAGAAATTAGCGATTGATCTTCGTCAACATATGGGTGTTGATGTTATATTCGATCAGTGGGATTTACGAATTGGTAGTGATTTAAGCTTGTTTATGGAGCAAGGTTTAAACGAAGCTACCTTGATTATCTGTATTTGTTCAGATGAATATGTGAGAAAATCAAACGAAGGAATTGGCGGCTCGGGTTACGAAAAGATGATTTTAACATCAGCTCTGATTAGAAATACAAACATTGACTATATCATTCCCGTTATGAGATGTAATACGGATAAGAAACTTCCAACTTTTCTGGGAACCAAACTATATGTGGATTTTTCAAAAGATGACGGCTATTTGGAAAAACTCGGAGAGTTGGTTGCACGTATCTATAATGAAGATGTTTCACAAAAACCACCGTTAGGGAATAATCCTTATTCTAAAAAAGCCTATAACGAAATCACATTAAAGACTGATTTAGAAAAAACGAAATATCATAATCCTAAAATGAGCGGAAAGGTATCGTTTGACTTTAAAAACAATAGTGGAACATTTATCATCGGAGCCGGAGAATATGAGTTTGTAACTCGCTGGAGTGAATGCGGAAGTCATTCCATATATGGATATCGAGATAGCGTTAAAATGATTGGATATTTGTCCGGCGTAGATAAGATTCCTGAAAACAAGAATTTCATTGATTTTGATTTTACCAGTCGTACGAGGGAAATAAGTATAGGGGAAGTTTTGATTTGGATGAACCAAAACGGCAAGTTTGCTGCAACTTTAATTAAAAATATTGCTGTGAAAACAAGAGGTTATAAAGAGAACAATCTTTCTTTTGAGTACAAGATTTATCAGTAAATTCACTGATAAAATCACTAATTACTTCTAACATCGATCGAATAGAACGTGAGCTATACGGACGAGAAGATTGGGTTGAAGAGGAATTAAAAAGCGTGCTTCCGTTTGAGTATAATAATGGCAACTTTCCACATACTAACTCCACACCATTAAATAGTGAAAAGGAGTTTTTATATATGAAAGCAACTGGAATAGTTAGAAGAATAGAGGCTCGTGTTATAATAACACAAAAGTGCGATAAAGCCTTATAAACATTGGGTTTTCTGCGATTTTTCAAGAAAAATTTTTGATGAAAAACAACATATTTTGACCTTATACATAGAAAGGGGCTGTCTCACTAAAGTGAGGCGGTCCCAATTTTTTTACAAAAAAATAGGAGACTTCCGTGCAGAAGTCTCCAAGATGGTGTATAATTGTAACAACAAACCAAAAACAAAAACACAAACCATCTACAAAAAGGATTGTACACCAATGAGAAGAAAAAATCAACTAGTTTTGCCAATAAATTTAGGAGAAATCATAAAACCGAGCGAATCTGTACGCACATTAGATAAAATTTGCGAAGAATTAGACTTTACGGAACTGTACAGAACATATTCAAGAAAGACCCCTGAGGGAGTAGCTTCACCTGAGGATATGTTTAGAATACTCGTCTACGGATATATGACGGGTATTTACTCAAGCCGAAAAATAGAAGAAGCCTGCAGAAGCAATATAAATTTTATGTGGCTTTTGGATGGAGCGGATGCACCTGACCACAATAAAATTTCAAGATTCAGAAAAGGTAAGCTGAAACCAGTAATAGAAAACCTGTTTGCGCAACTAACAAACAAATTAAAGGCTTTAGGAGAAATTGAGTGTAAAAATCTGTTTGTTGACGGAACTAAAATAGAAGCCAACGCAAACAGATATAGCTTTGTATGGCGAAAAACGGTAAGCAAAAATGCCGAAAAGCTAGAAATGAAATCACAACAACTTTTGGAAGAATTAAGAGAAAGATACAGGCACATTTTTGAGGATATATACGAAGCTAAAAAATATCTTGAAAAGCAAAAGGAAAAGTTTCGAATAGAGTTTGTATCAGGAAAGGGCAAGCGTAAAACTCAACTGCAAAGAGATATTGAAGCCATAGAGGAATGTATTCAAAAAGCAGAGCAATACACTGAATATTCGTCTATCTTCGGTGACAGAAATAGCTTTTCAAAAACAGATAAAGATGCAACCTTTATGCATATGAAAGAAGACCATATGCGAAACGGGCAACTTAAACCCGGCTACAATATGCAAATAGGAGTAGATTCAGAATATATAGTAAATGCCAAACTGTTTAGCGAGAGAACAGATCAATTAACCTTAATACCGTTTTTAGAGGATACAAAAGAAAAAACCGGTATTAAATACAAAGAAATTGTTGCGGATGCAGGATATGAAAGCGAAGAAAACTATGTATATTTAAACGAACAAAAACAGGAAAGCTACATAAAACCAACCAATTACGAAACAAGCAAAAAGAAAACAAAAAATAAATACGCAACGCAAAACTTCGTATACAATGCAGTTGAAGATATTTATGTATGTCCCGAAAACCAAATATTAAATCCAGTTCAAACAAAACACAGTAAGAGCAAATCGGGATATGTGTCTGAGAAAACAATTTATGGGTGTGAAAGTTGCCATAATTGTCCTAATAGACATTTATGTACCACATCACCAAATGGAAGAAAAGTACAAAGAGCAAAGGTGTTTGCTAATTTTAGAAATGAATCATTGAAAAACATAACCACCCCCAAAGGAATAGAACTGAGAATGAACAGATCTATTCAGGTTGAGGGTGCATTTGGTGTACTTAAACAGAATTACGGTTTCAGAAGATTTTTGACCCGTGGAAATAAAAACGTAACGGTTGAAATGTTGCTTTTGTGCTTTGCGTATAACATCAATAAACTGCACAATAAGACCATAAAGAAAAGGAGAAAATCACATCTTTTTGAAAAAATGATTGCTTAACCGAGTGACAAGTAAACATTTTGAGTTAAAAGGTTTTATACCTTTGTTTTGTTATACCCAAAAACAAAAAACAATTAAGTTATTAGTCTTTTCAACCGTATCTCCCTTGCTTTTTGGCATATTTTAGGGGCTGCCTCATTTTTTGTTAATGAGACAGCCCCTTTAGCCTCTATTATCACAAGAGAACCGTCCCCTTGTGTTCCTTGTTTCTTGTTTTGTTTTTCTTTTTATACTCTGATGGTGTCATGCCGGTGTATTTCTTAAATAAACGGCTGAAATACAAAGCGTTCTCGTATCCTACGATGTTTGAAATTTCGTTTATATTCTTATCGCTGTTTTCCAAATATCCTTTGGCAGCGGCGATTCTCAAGGAAACAATATACTGCATTGGTGGAACGTTCATTACTTCCTTAAAACTATGTATAAACCAATTCACACTCATTAAGTGCTCTTGCGCGTATTGCTCGATGGATATGGGCTTGTTGTAGTTTTCATTAAAATAATGCACAGCTCTTTCAATATCGCTGATGGTTTCGTTCTTTGCTTGCCTACCTTCCTTGATATAGCGGCTGATGGTTAGAAAAATGTGATGCATAAACAGTTTGATTACATCCTCATAATTCACGCGCTGGACTTGAAGTTCACGGATGATCTGATTATAGATCCACGGATAATCCGGTGATACGCCGGTAAAAAATACATTCTCTTTTTTAGGCAGCTCATAGCTGTCCAGATACTGTTCAACCTTCCAACCGGTAAAGTGGACCCAATATACTTCTGTTTTGTCTTTTGCGTAGTAATAGTAGACCTGAGGTTCTTTTGGCCTGAAAAGCACCATGTTTCCTTTTTCTACTACAGTCGCTTTTTTACTGCCTTTAAAATAAAAATATCCTTTACCGGCGGCAATATACAACAGCTGATAATCGTTTCTTCCTTCGGGGTGAGGTGTTTCAATCACCGGTGTGGTATGAACGCGATAATATCCGCAGTTATTGATCCTTATAGGTGTTGTAAGGTCTTCTATATTAGGATTTTCGTCATCGACATACGCTACATTTATATACAAAACAGCACCTCCTTAGGTGATTATGTTTATATTATACTCGGTTTTGGGTTGTTTTTCAAGTTTTTCAAAGTGATTTTGTGCATATACTCAACAATTTTATTTATTGAATACGCATTCAAAAAAATGTATAATAGGGGTGCAAAATAAAAATGCGTTCGGAAATACGTATGAAAAGGAGCTTACTTATGGAACAGAAAAAATACTTAAAATGGTATCACAAAGTCGGATACGGATCCGGCGACGTTGCAGGAAACTGTGTATACGCACTGCTGACTGCATTTATGATGATCTATCTGACCGATACGGTCGGGCTCAGCATGGGTATCGTAAGTACCTTGATTGCTGTTTCTAAGATTTTTGACGGTGTATCCGACTTCTTCTTCGGAAGAATGATCGATAAGACACACACCAAGATGGGTAAAGCTCGTCCTTGGATGCTTTGGCCTTACATCGGTTGCTCAATTACCCTTATCGCTTGCTTCGCTATTCCTATGAGTTGGGGCGATACTGCACAGTACATTTTCTTCTTCATTGCATACACCCTTCTTAATGCTGTATTCTTTACTGCAAACAATATCGCGTATGCATCACTCACCGCACTTGTTACCAAAAACACAAGTGAGCGTGTTCAGCTTGGTTCTTTCCGTTTCATCTTTGCTTTCGGAACCAAGATCTTCATTGAAGCAATTACTATCCACGCTGTAGTATGGCTCGGCGGCGGTGCTTTTGGTTGGAGAACCATCGCTATCATCTATGCAGTTCTTGGTTTGATCGTAAACACCATTTCCGTATTCTCTGTTAAGGAGCTTCCTGAAGCAGATGAAGGTATGGAAGAGGAAAGAGCAGAAGAAAGCAAGCTTACCTTTATGAAATCCTTGAAGCTTCTTCTTAAGAACAAATACTACGTTATCATCTGCATTACCTACATTTTCACACAGATTTACGCCTCAGTCATTGGTATGGGTACCTACTATGCGAAGTATATACTCGGCAATGAAGGCTTGTTTAGTGACCTTTCACTCGCTATCAACATCACAATGGTTGTAGCGCTTACTGTGCTTCCTATTGTTATTCAAAAGATGGGTGGTATGTATAAGCTTAACGTACTTGGCTATCTTGTAGCAGCTCTCGGTCGTGTAGGCGTTCTTGTTGCCGCATATATGGGAAGCTTCCCGCTTATGCTTGCGTTCACCGCAGTATCTACCTTAGGTATTGCTCCTTTGCAGGGCGACCTTAATGCACTTATTGCATCTTGCTCTGAGTACACCACTCTTACCACCGGCTATCGTCTTGACGGTATGATGTATTCTTGTTCTTCTCTCGGTATTAAGATAGGCGGCGCTTTTGGAACTGCTATCTGCGGTTGGATCCTTGATGCAGCCGGTTACGTTGAAAATGCAGCAGTACAGACTATCGCAACGATTAACACACTTCATTTCCTCTATCTGTGGGCTCCTATCATCATCTGCGTTGCTGTTATGTTCCTACTCACTCGACTGAAGGTTGAAAAAGCTAACGCACAACTTCTTAAAACACAGAACATGACCGATGATGATGTTCCTACTGTATATGGCAACGTATAAGGAGATTCATAATGAAAGAATTTCAGAAATTTGAGCGTGTGGGTACTACCCCTCACAGAAGCTACTATATTCCCTTTGCAGAGAAGGATACTGTGCGTACAAAGCATGGAATTCTGGATCGTACTTCAAGCTCCAGATTTACTTCTCTTGACGGTGTGTGGCAGATCAAGCAACTTGACCATGTAGAAGATTTTGATGTCAACGAAAAGCTTGATGAATCCATTCCGGTTCCTGCCTGCGTGCAGATGCATGGCTATGACCATATTCAGTACCTGAATATCCGTTATCCTTTTCCGGTCATGCTCCCGCATTTGCCTTATGAAAATCCTTGTTGGCACTATCGTCGCACCTTCAATGTAAAAAAGAAGAAGGGCGAAAGATATTATATCAACTTTGAGGGTGTTGACAGCGCATTCTATATCTACATTAACGGTGAATTTAAGGGCTATTCGCAAATATCTCATGCGACCAGTGAGTTCGAAATCACTGACCTTGCGGTAAACGGCGAAAACACAATCGACGTCCTTGTCCTTAAGTGGTGTATCTCCACGTATCTTGAATGCCAGGATAAATTCCGTTTCTCCGGCATATTCCGCAACGTGTATATGCTGACCAGACCCAAGAAGCACATTACCGACTATAAGATCGAGACTACCTACAATGATAAAGACGGTAAGCTCATCTTTATTAATGAAAGCGATATTGATATCAAAATCGTATTGGCAGACAACAATGTAATCGTTCCTGCGAAAATGAAGGCCGAAGTAGTTGTTTCGAATGTCAGACTGTGGACCGCTGAGGATCCAAATCTGTACACTCTGGAAATTTATGCAGAGGGCGAGAAAATTATTGAAAGCGTTGGCTTCCGTAAGGTAACTATTGATGGCAAGGTCTTCAAAATTAACGGAGAACCGATAAAACTCAAGGGTGTAAACCGTCATGATTTCCACTGCGAGACTGCAGCCACTGTCAGCCTTGAGGATCTGGCAAAAGATGTTCATCTGATGAAAGAACTTAATGTGAATGCTGTCCGTACATCTCATTATCCCAATAGTCCTGAATTCTATTTGCTCTGCGACAAATTCGGACTGTATGTAATGGATGAGGCTGATCTTGAAATGCACGGTGCATGCAGCCGCGACGGACGATACGATATTCCTCTTTGGGAAGAATATGCGGAAAAAGATTTCTTCACACCCGGAATTACAGATCGTCACGTTGCTCTTGTAGAGCGCGACAAAAACCGTCCCAGCGTTATCATTTGGTCTCTTGGTAACGAGAGCTCTTTTGGTAAGGCATTCTTTAAGGGCGCCAACTATATTAAGAACCGTGATAAAACAAGACCGGTACACTATGAAGGCTTGCAAAATGCAGACCCGAAATACTACTATACCGAGCTTGTGGATATGGTCAGTATGATGTATCCTTCGTTCGAGACCATCAGAGAAAAGGTGTTGGATAATCCAAACGAAAACCGCCCGTTTGTAATGTGCGAATATACCCACGCTATGGGCAATAGTTGCGGAGATATCGCAGAATACTGGGATATGATCTATAACAACGATCAAATGATGGGTGCATTTGTATGGGAATGGGCCGACCACGGTATTAAGACCGATGAAGGCTTCCTGTACGGTGGCGATTTCAAAGAGCCTGAGCACGACGGAAACTTCTGTGCAGACGGTCTCTTGACCCCTGACAGAAAACTGAAGTCCAATGCACTTGAAATGATGGCAGTTTACGGAGGAAAGACCAAATCTGAGGTTTGTCCCGTTGATATTCCGCCCAGCACCTATAAGTTCTCATCTGCAATTGCCATCGAAGTCAATGAGCATACCGGTGAGATAACCTCTATTAAGGCGGATGGTAACGAAGTCCTTCGTACTCCTATGCACTTCAATATCACCAGATATACAGATAATGACCGTGACCTTGTTCCGCATTGGATCGGCAGATGTCATCTTGACGCCTGCAAGCCTCATATTTTCTCTTGCGAAAAGACGGATAACAGTTACAAATTTAAGGGTTGCTTAGCAGCAAACTGTTTGATGCCTGCAGCTGAATTTGAACTGGTTTATGAGGTGACCGGCAACGTACTTACCGCAACAATCGGATATAAGCTTGCCGATTATGTTGAGCGCTTCCCGCGTTTTGGCGTTGAGCTCGGCGTTGATAAGGCATACGGAAACTTCTCTTACGTTGGCTTCGGTCCAAGTGAGAGCTACGTGGATAAGCACATTGCCAGTGAGTACGGTTACTATGTAAGCTCTGCTGAGGAAAATTACGACTATGAGTATATTCGCCCGCAGGAGTCCGGCAGCCATTATGCTTGTAAGTATCTGGCGGTGAAGAATTTGTTCAAGGTAACCGCAGAGAAGCCTTTCTCTTGCTCAGTAAATCCCTTCACCACCGAACAGCTTCGTGAAACCCTTCACTCTTTCGAGCTTGAGGAAAATGATTTTGTTAATGTGTGTATCGACCTCGCTATGCGCGGTGTCGGCTCTCATTCCTGCGGTCCGGATCTTCCTGAAGAATATGAGATTCCGAAGGAATACAAAAATACCTTCAAATTTACTTTCTGATAGAACCAAAAGAAATGTTTCGATGAGGTTTTGTCACCGAATAAAGCAAAGCATCGGAGGCACCCATCAAACGGTGTCTCCGATTTTTCTATGAAAGGAGAAAAATTATGAAGATTGCACTTATTGCACATGACAAAAAGAAAGATGAAATTATTGAACTTGCAAAGAAATATCAGGATGTCCTTGCAAAATATGAACTGTATGCCACCGGCACTACCGGAACATTGATAATGGGGGAGACGGGGCTTAAGATCACACGTATGAAGAGTGGCCCAAAGGGTGGTGACCAGCAGATTGGCGCTATGCTTGCAAACGGCGAACTGGATTTGATTGTATTTTTGCGTGATCCACTTACTGCGCAGCCGCACGAACCGGATGTATCAGCACTTCTTCGTTTGGGTGATGTACAGAAGATTCCGCTTGCTACCAATGTAAATAGTGCGACTATTATGTTGGAAGCTTTGAAAGATGAAACCTTTTTCAATATGGTAAAAGGCTCAAATCCAGACGACTAAATCAAGGGTTGTCTTTACTACGGTAAAGTGGTATAATTAGTAAAAAGTAAAAGATAGTGGTGAGCGTATGAATCTATTACATATGAAACAAGCACTGGTGGTTGCTAAATGCGGTTCTCTTGGTAAAGCTTCTGAGGAACTGTTGATTGCAGCACCGAATATCAGCCGTTCCATAAAAGAGTTAGAAGCTGATCTCGGTATTACAATTTTTGACCGTACTCAAAACGGTATGAAGCTGACACCGGAAGGTGAGGAGTTCCTTGAATTTGCAAAAAGTATTCTCGGACAGATTGACCAGGTTGAGAATTACTATAAAAAAGGACATCCCAAAAAGCAAACATTTTCAATTTCAGTTCCACGCGCAAGTTATATTTGCGAGGCATTCGCCGAATTCTCTAAATATCTCTCTAAGGATGCCGCAGAGGTATTCTATAAAGAAACAAATTCCCAACGTACAATAAATAATATGCTTAACCACGACTACAAACTTGGCATAGTTCGTTACGCTGAAAACTATGATATGTACTTCAAGACAATGCTTGAGGAAAAAGGATTCAACTATGAACTGATTACTGAGTTTACATATAAGATCATCATGAGCAAGAATTCCCCTTTGGCAAAACTTGATACCATATCTACCGACGATTTGGCTGACTATATCGAAATTGCTCATGCGGATCCTTATGTTCCTTCCGTCCCAGTATCTAAGGTGGTAAAGGAGGAGCTCTCGGACGATATCGAGCGCCGTATCTTCGTGTTTGAGCGTACCAGCCAGTTTGAACTTCTTACAAGAAATTTAGATACCTTTATGTGGGTATCTCCGATTCCTCAATCTCTTCTTGATCGCTATGACCTTGTTCAAAAGGAGTGTAACGAAAACCGAAAGGTATACAAAGACCTACTGATATATAAAAACGGATATAAACTTTCAAAGCTTGATAGGCAGTTTATTACTTGCCTGACGGAAGCGAAAAGAAGGTATATGTAATACATTTTCCCGATCTCTTACATGTTAGGAGGTCGGGAATTTTTTATTCGATACTACTATTATCGATAATGATAATACCGATTATCACAATTAAGAATTTTCAAAGCTTAGACTATTTGTTAAAATAATAACGAACTCAAGAGAAGGAGGTATCAAGATGTGTAGCGCATCTGTTACAAAGGCAACTTTGGGCAGAATACCGCAGTATTTGAAATTCTTAAAGGAACTACCGAGCGAAAGCTCCAAGTACGTCTCAGCAACTTACATAGCGAAGGAGCTTGAGCTGGGTGAGGTCCAGGTAAGAAAAGATCTGAATGCGATAAGCGGCGAAGGAAAGCCGAAACTCGGTTATGTGACCGAGGAACTCATTGGAAAATTGGAAGACTGTCTGGGTTGCAACAGCGTGACATCTGCAGTCCTCGTGGGTGCCGGAAAGCTCGGTAAGGCCCTGCTTGATTACGACGGATTTGAAAAGTTCGGTGTAAAGATCGTAGCGGCCTTCGATAACAATGAAACGGCGCTCAGTCTCGGCGGAAAGGTTGAGATACTTCCCATCAGTCAGTTTGAGCAGTTTTGCAAAGAACACAACGTCAAGCTCGGTATCATAACCGTAGGCGAAGGTTCAGCTCAAACGGTATGCGAACAGATGGTATCAAGCGGCATTGAGGCAATATGGAACTTCGCCCCATGCAAGCTAAAGGTACCAAAGGGGACACTGGTACAAAATGAAAACCTTGCCTTGTCCCTGGCTCACTTAAATAATCAATTATCTAATTCAAATTAGGAGGAAACAGAAAATGGAAAAGAACTATTTAGTCGTAGACAGCGTGGAAAAGCTTGAAGAAGCAATTGCACGCACCAGAGAGGCACAGAAGAATTTCGCGACCTACACTCAAGAGCAGGTTGACAAAATCTTCTTAGCTGCTGCATCTGCTGCAAACAAAGCAAGAATCCCCCTCGCAAAGATGGCGGTTGAAGAAACCGGTATGGGTATCGTAGAAGACAAGGTTATCAAGAATAACTATGCTTCCGAGTACATCTACAATGCATATAAGAACACCAAGACCTGCGGTGTTATCGAAGAAGATAAAGCCTTTGGTATCAAGAAGATCGCAGAGCCCATCGGTGTTATCGCTGCGGTTATCCCTACTACCAACCCCACTTCTACCGCAATCTTCAAGTGCTTGCTTGCTCTCAAAACTCGCAACGCTATCATCATCAGCCCTCACCCCAGAGCAAAGAACAGCACCATCGCTGCTGCAAAGTTAGTTCTTGAAGCTGCTGTTGCTGCCGGCGCTCCCGAAGGCATCATCGACTGGATCGACGTTCCTTCACTTGAAATGACCAACACCGTAATGAAGGAAGCTGACATCATACTTGCTACCGGTGGTCCCGGAATGGTTAAGGCTGCATATTCCAGCGGCAAGCCCGCACTCGGCGTTGGCGCAGGTAACACTCCTGCTATCATTGATGAGTCTGCCGATATCCTCTTGGCAGTTAACTCCATCATCCACTCTAAGACCTTTGATAACGGTATGATCTGCGCATCTGAGCAGTCTGTTATCGTTCTTGAGAGCATCTACGATGCTGTTAAGGAAGAGTTCGCTACTCGCGGATGCTACTTCCTTGATCCTAAGGAAACCGAAAAGGTTCGTAAGACCATTATCATCAACGGCGCACTCAATGCTAAAATTGTTGGTCAGCCTGCCGCTAAGATTGCAGAGCTTGCCGGTGTAACCGTTCCCGAAGGCACTAAGATCCTCATCGGTGAAGTTGAGAGCGTAGAACTCAGCGAAGAGTTCGCTCACGAGAAACTCAGCCCTGTACTTGCTATGTACAAAGCAAAGGATTTCGGCGATGCTCTTGATAAGGCTGAACAGCTCGTTGCTGACGGCGGCTACGGTCACACTTCATCTGTATACCTCAACGAAGTAACCGAGCAGGATAAGCTTGCTGAATTTGCTGCTCGCATGAAGACCTGCCGTATCCTTGTGAACACTCCTTCGTCTCACGGCGGTATCGGTGACCTTTACAACTTTAAGCTTGCTCCGTCGCTCACCTTGGGTTGCGGTTCTTGGGGCGGCAACAGTGTATCCGACAACGTAGGTGTTAAGCACCTCTTAAATATCAAAACAGTAGCTGAAAGAAGGGAAAATATGCTTTGGTTCCGTGCACCTGAAAAGGTATATATCAAGAAAGGATGTTTGCCGGTAGCTCTTGATGAGCTTCGCAGTGTACGCGGTGCTAAGAAAGCATTTATCGTAACCGACACCTTCCTTTATCAGAATGGCTATACCAAGCCGATCACAGACAAACTCGACGAAATGGGCATCGCTCATACCACGTTCTTCAACGTTCAGCCTGACCCGACTCTCGGCAATGCAACTGAGGGTGCAAAGCAGATGGCAGCATTCCAGCCTGATACCATCATCGCTCTCGGTGGCGGTTCTGCAATGGACGCTGCAAAGATCATGTGGGTTCTCTATGAGCATCCCGAAGCAGACTTTA
>JAZROS010000020.1:0-2550 GCA_045648825.1 Clostridia bacterium
GAAAAAATAACCCCTCCTTGACGGAGGGGTGTATTTTTAAGATGGTCCCGCTTGCGCTGCCCAGCGAATGTCCTCGGCGACGGAGCGCCATCGTCCTTCACTGACCGCTGCGCAATAAATCAATTCGCTTCATCTGCCACAGGCAGCGCTCGTTGATTTATTCCCACTCGCCGGACAGCAACGAGTTCTAAACAAATTCGTTTAGAAGATGTGATTCTATATGTGCTGAAATCTTCGGATTCTTTGTGGTCTACAAGGTCTTTCGACTTTCGTTATCAAAACATTATCACAGAAGAACGAGTTCTGCGTTATCAAAAGCAATCAATCTGTATCACAATGTATACAGGGTTGGTTGCTTTTCTTTATTATACGACAGATTCCGGAAAAGTGCAATAAGCAATTCTTTTAGAGACCATTGGTAAATAACACACATGCTTTGCTTGCGTGTTTTATTGTGTTGAGAATAGGTCTATGGCGAGTCTTTGGAATCACCGGACTGGATGCTTTCTCTAAAGGCAGTTGGGTTGAGACCTGTGGTTTGCTTAAACAATCGACTAAAGTAGTGCGGATCGTTGTATCCGCAGGCCTCTGCCACCTCACGCACGGAGTAGTCCGGATAACGGATCAGTAACCGCTTTGCTTCTGAAATACGAAGGTCACTTAGATACTGAGAGGGGCTTATACCCAAGGTCTTTCTAAAAATACGTGAAAAATAGGTGCTGTTAAAATGAAGCCTTGTTGACAGTTCTTCTATGCTGATATCCTCGCGGAAATGTTGTTCCATATATTTTACGGCAGCTTGAATTGTTTCCGTAGAAAGACCTGATACATGGGAAGAATCAGGAAAGAACTGCTGAAAACAAGCATTTGCAGAGCGAACCATTTTACTGTACTCTGTTTCGTAGGCACAAACCTCCAAAAGACGTTCTCTGATTTCTCCAATCATTTGACTATTTGAGGTAGGGGTGTGTTTATGAAAACTACGCAAAAGACTCATAAAAGCATCCTGTATGTGGTGTTGTGGATGGCTTTGCATCTGCTCAAAATATGTAATGAATTCAGAAGAAAAACGTCCTTCATCTTCCTGCTGCAATAAATGTAGAAAACGTGGAATAACAAGTTCCATGCGGATTGGGTCTTTTGGGGGGAAATCTTTTCCCGAAAGGAACATATTACCAGTGCCAATTTGAATGCGTTTTTCACATTCTTTTTGTAATGTATGAGATACAGAAAAAAGCTGATCTAACGTTATACTCTCGTTATGAACAAAGAGAGAAACCGGGATGGGACTTACTAATTCTTTCATAGCTTGATATAATAATGCAGGCTGTGAGTTACTGTTTTGCTGACTATTGGCAGGAATTAGTATAAACTTTTGATTGCCAGCCTTGGCATCCATAAAATATATTGTTTTGTGTGTAGGAAAAGCTTTATTGCAAACAGTTCGCAATTGAACGGAATCAATTAAAAAACTTGCTGCTTGTGGTTGAGTATTTGCAGAATAAGGATGTAGATTACCAACATTGATAAGGCAAAGGTGATATCTATTATCCTTTAAGAGATTTTGCTCCTTTTCAGATAGTGGATAACCTTGCAATGTGCGCAAAAGGGCAGTTTCTCGTTGAGAATTGTGATCGGCTTTGAGTTTTTCTTCTAATTCCGTTAAAGTTGCAAAAAAGTCTTCTTTTGAGATAGGTTTCAGAAGATAATCTGCGACACCATATTTGATTGCGGTTTGTGCATAAGAAAAAGTATCATAGCCGCTGATTATTACAACGGGGATGTTATTATTACTTTCGCGTAATTTTCGGATAAGCGTTAGGCCGTCCATAACGGGCATCATTAAATCGGTAATAATGACATGCGGATTCACCTGATTTACTAATTCCAGTGCTTCAAGACCGTTATGAGCAGTTGCACAAACTGTAAACGCAGGAAGACCGGAAAGCTTAGCTTTTATTGATTCGCAGATCAATTGCTCATCTTCTACAAGAAGAATACGATAGGGTGTTTCCACTATTCATCCAACCTCCTTGTGTAAATAGTAATGGTAACGCAGGCTCCTCCGTTTTCAAGATTGCCTGTATTTAAAGATGCTTGACCATTCCAGCTCAAGTCCAAACGCTTTTGAATGTTGTCCAGACCAATATGCTGTCCAGGCAAATTGGTGATATCTTCAAGGTTATTAAAACCGGGTCCGTCATCTGTAACTTGAATCTGCCAATAGTCATGGAATTCTTCTCCGGTGAGTAGAATATTCCATTCTCCGCTATGGTTACATCCATACTTGATGCAGTTTTCAACTAAAGGTTGGATCATTAACCGAGGAACCTTCTTGCAGAATAAACTTACAGGTACATCCATGGAAAAATGAATTGCATTTGGATAACGTAATTTCATCAAACCAATATAACGCATAGTATATGTTAACTCTTCTTCGAGCGTATTATATTGGTTAGAATCCATTGCACTGACATATCGAAGCATACTGGAAAGCTCTTTACAAGTTTCGCTAACACCATCTACATTCCCCTGTTCGGCTTGTATACC
>JAZROS010000021.1:0-15770 GCA_045648825.1 Clostridia bacterium
ATTCGGCGCAGGAGATATGCTTGTACTTTCAGTAGCAGCTACACTTGCAGGTGCAGTTTGCGGCGACCATATTTCACCTATTTCCGATACTACAATTATGTCATCAACAGGTGCTTGCTGTAATCATATCGACCACGTTTCTACACAGATTCCGTATGCGATGCTCGTAGCAGTATGTTGCTTCATCGGTTATATCGTGGCAGGTATTACAGTAAATGGCTGGATTGGACTTGCAGTTGGTGCAGTATTGCTCGTTGCGATCTTGACAGTTCTTATGAAGAAGGCTAAAAAAGCATAAAAAGATTTAAATAAAACCGACATCGTTCTTAAACCGATGTCGGTTTTTTTCGCACCAAAAGAAAGGCAATATTCAAAACAACATTGTATTTTTTGCTTTTTTGTGATATAATTCCTTTATCAAATATAGACTTAAACAGGGGGTAAAATTATGAAAAAGAGATTGTATAAATCGAAAAATGACAAAAAGCTATGCGGTGTATGTGCTGGCATTGCTGAGTATTTCGAGATAGACCCGACACTTATTCGTCTTGCGTGGGTAGCATTTACGCTTCTCGGGGGTTCGGGAATTATAGCATACATAGTAGCAGCGATTGTTATGCCGGAGAACAATGAACAAGTTTAATAGCGAATATAAGGAGTATTTTAATGAGGAATATCAGGAATTTGTTAGGGGAAATTAAAAAGGGAAATTTTTTGCTGCTGACGATTGCGGGCTTTATAAACGCATTCGGTATCACCGTGTTTTTGGCACCGGTAAGACTATACGATAGCGGCATATCGGGCACATCTATGCTTTTATCTCAGATAACTCCCGAACAATTTTCGCTGTCCTTCTTCCTGTTGGTGCTCAATATCCCGCTCTTTATTTTTGGGTACAAAAAGCAGGGTGCAGTATTTACGATATACTCCTTATATGCGGTTGCGATGTATTCACTCGGTGCCTGGCTTATTACCGACGTATTGCCGATAGATGTATCGCTTGCATCTCCGCTTGCAGGAAATGACCTCTTGCTTTGTGCATTGTTTGGCGGACTTATTTCCGGTGTCGGAAGCGGTCTTACCATAAGATTTGGCGGTGCAATCGACGGAATTGAGGTTATGGCAGTTGTATTTGCCAAACGCATCGGTATGACGGTTGGAACGTTTGTGATGATATATAATGTACTTTTGTATATTATGAGCGGACTTGTAACAGATAGCTGGATTTTACCGCTCTATTCCATAGTAACCTACGGAGCAGGACTTAAAACGATTGACTTTATAGTAGAGGGTATTGACCGTTCAAAAGCGGCTATCATAATTACGTCAGAGCCTGACGAAATCTGTGGTGCTCTTATGAACGCATTTGAAAGCGGAATCACCAAGATGTCTGTTAAGGGCGGATATTCAAATGCTGATAAAACAATGATTTATTTTATACTTGACCGTTTCCAGATTTCTAAAATGAAGGATATTGTGCACGAAATTGACGAGAGAGCTTTTATAACCATTACCGAAGTTGCGGATGTATTTAAAGCGAATATGTCAAATTAATGAAAAATAACAGTTCATAACAAAATTATAACACACGCACAAAATTGCGTGTGTTTCTTGTTTTGGTGACCCGTAAGGGACTACGACTCGGCATTGCCTCGCATACATAAGTTCGGTTTAACCAAATCAAAGATTTGGAACCTCACTTATCTCACCCAAGGGTTCTCGTCCTCGGCTCACAGCAAACAAAAAAACACACGCTACGGTGTGTTTCTTGTTTTGGTGACCCGTAAGGGACTCGAACCCTTGTTGCCGCCGTGAGAGGGCGGAGTCTTAACCGCTTGACCAACGGGCCATACCGACTTAAATATAATAGCACAAGTGTCGGTTATTGTCAAGCATTTTTTTAAAATATTATAATAATTCTTTATTATCTTTGGTAAGCAAAGCTTTTCTATGTGCGGCAAAGAAGGTTATTTTGCCGCCTGGTTGATATTTATTTACAGCATCTACTAAGGTTTCAGGCTTTAATGTTGCCATATTTCCTGCTGCAAGAATTGCTCTTATACCCATATTACCACTCTCGGGTGAAATTCTTTCAAGGCTATGTATAAGCGGCTTTATATCCGTCTCCTTTTCGCCGCTTTTTGTTTTCTTCATAACTGTAAGCTCGCTATTTGACATAATTTTATTAAGGTCAACCAAATCGGGATTTTCACACTCAATATCAAGAATATATTCAGCTCTATCAATCAGGTTGAAGTCATATTCCTTACCCTCGGTCTTTTTGACATCCGTAATTTCAAAACCGTCAGGAAGAACAGCGTTCAAAAGCGTCATAAGCTCCTGTTCGGTTAGCGTTGTGTCAAACCCTACGTTCATATACTCGCCGTCGGCGGTTACACCTACTGACAAGGGTACAGCAACCGTCATTATCGGATGCGGATTAAACCCTTGCGAAAACATAAAATCGAGTCCCGAGCGTCTTACTGCACGATGGAACATCCTGACAAAATCAAGGTGAGAGATATACTTTACCCTGTCTCCTCTTGAATATTTAATTACATACTTACTCATAGCAAACCCCCGTTTTGAAGGATGCTACACCGCAGCCTGCACATTTTTCGCGGCAGTTTGGTGTAGTCTCGGCTCTTTGAGCCTTTTCGCTCTCTTTCAGGAAAAAGCTTTTTGTGATACCCACACTGATATGGTCCCACGGGAGAACCTCATCATATTCACGTTTTCTCAAATACCAGTCGGGGTCAACACCACAGTTGGCAAAAGCCTGCATCCATTTATCAAATGCAAAATGCTCATCCCAGCCGTCAAAACGGCAGCCAAGACGTACAGCCTCAAGAATGACCTTAGTAAGCCGTCTGTCGCCGCGTGCAAAAACACCCTCTAAGTAGCTGGTTTTATTATCGTGCCAGTTATAGCGGATACGCTTTGATTTTATAGTACGTTTTAAAATATCCTGCTTTTCTACAATCTCTTCACGTGTGTTCTGCTTTTCCCACTGAAATGCTGTAAAAGGCTTGGGTATAAAACTCGAAGTGCTGACGGTTATATTGATATTTTTCGCCCTTTCTTCTTTCGGAATAGCAAAATACTCGCCCAGAACCTTTTCTGAAAGCTCTGCAATACCTGCAACATCTTCCTCTGTTTCGGTAGGGAGTCCGATCATAAAATAGAGCTTTACATTAGTCCAGCCGCCGCTAAAGAGGAGCTTGACAGACTTTAGAATATTATCCTCGTTAATGTTCTTGTTAATAACATCACGAAGTCTTTGTGTGCCTGCCTCGGGAGCAAAGGTTATACCTGTCTTTCGTACCTTTTGAACCTTGTTCATAAGCTCCAAAGAGAAATTGTCAATTCTAAGTGATGGCAGGGAAAGACCGATTTTCTTTTCCTCTGTAATCTGCAACAGATTGTCGGTAAGGCATTTAAGCTCGCGGTAATCGCTTGTGCTTAGTGATGACAGGGAAATCTCGTCATAACCGCTTGAAGAAAGCAGACTCTCGGCAAGCTTGGTAAGAGTTTCGCTCCGTCTTTCGCGTACAGGTCGGTATACATATCCCGCCTGACAAAAGCGGCAGCCACGAATACAACCACGGAACACCTCAAGCATAACTCTGTCGTGGACAACCTCGCCGAAGGGTACAATAATCTTGTCAGGTGCGGGTGTTTTGTCAAAATCGGACATAATCCTCTTGGTAACAACTGTTTTTGCGGCAGGGTTATTTGGGGTAATACTCTTTACTGTACCATCCTCGTTGTAAAAAACATCATAAAATGACGGAACATATACTCCGTCTAATTTGGCGAGCTTTTCAAGGAATGCCTTTTTATCCTTTTTACCGTTCTTTTTCCACTCGAGATAAAGGTCGGTTGTTTCGTGAATAAGCTCCTCACCCTCACCGAGCATAAAGAAATCAAAAACCTCAGCGATAGGCTCGGCGTTATATGCGCAAGGTCCGCCACCGCAGATTATAGGATAGCTTTCGTCTCTGTCCTTTGCCAACACAGGAATTCCTGCCAAGTCAAGCATATTGACAACATTGGAGTAGCAAAGTTCGTACTGGAGTGTGATACCGAGAATATCAAAGTTAATAACCTCGTCGCCCGATTCCAGTGCAAAAAGTTTTTCGCCGTTTTCACGCATCAGCGCTTCCATATCACTCCACGGCGCAAATACGCGCTCACACCATGTATCAGGCCTCTCATTAAGGGTATGATACAATATTTTTATACCCAAATGAGACATTCCTATCTCGTATGTATCAGGAAACACAAAGCCATAACGAATATCGACATCTGAAGGATTTTTCATTACTGAATTTACTTCTCCGCCTGTGTATCGTGTTGGTTTTTGAACCCTTGTAAGTATTTTGTCGCGTTCATTAAATGACATTTTTGTAATTACCTTTCTGGCTGTGTTTTAACTAAAAGGGCGCATGGCGAAACAGCCTGCGCCCGTGTAATTTATTCCTCTTCTTTTTCTGGGGATTCGTTCTTCTTTTTCTTCTTCATAGATGAAACGGCGCCGTTTACCTTGTCTACCATTTCTGGCATAAGGTCTATGAGCTTATCCACGGGTGATGAAGTTTCGGTAATGGGCAAAAGTCTTACATTGCCGCCGCCGACAACCAAAAATGCTACCGGCTTTACATTCGCACCGCCGCCTGCACCTCCGCCAAAGAGCGGCTGTGTTGTACCGTCAATTACGTTAGGTTTTTTGCCGGATACCTCACTTCCGCCTGCGGCAAAGCCAAAGGATACCGTTGAAATCGGGATGATTACGGTGTTATCCGGTGTTGTAACAGCATTTCCCACGATAGTATTAACATCTACCATCGCTTTGATATTGCTCATCGCTGTGTCCATTAGTCCCTGAATAGGATGTTCTGCCATTCTAATCACGTTCCTTTCCTTTTTTTATCTTTAAGTACAGCTTCAAAAGCTTTACTGCAATAACAATAATATGCACATTTCTTATCCGTGCTATGCACTCGCCGTTTGTTTCAAATGCAGATGTTGAAAAATCGGGATTGATTGTAATTTCCGATTTTTTTGTCTTTGATGAATTGGCAATCATACCAAAAAGTCCATATACAATACCGCTTATAACTCCGTATAATATCCCTGTGCTTGCGGCATCGCCTGTGCCGTAGTGAAGATAAAACCTTATGTTTTCAATACAAAAGGCATTGTGTATAATACAGCTTATTATATCCTTTGCATCATCTGCCACAAGACTATACAGGTCAATACCGCCTGTTATCCTGTCCTTAAGTGATTTCTTTTGTGCGGGCTGCTTAGTATCAGGCTGTTTTTTTGCTTTTTTCGGCTTTTCTCCTGTTGGGTGAAGTTTGAATTTAAAAAATGCAATCTTAACTGCAATTTCAAGCCCCGCTCCGTTTGGGTTTTTGTAGAAGCTTATTATGGCGCGTACGGGCAAAAAGAGTAGTATGCCGACGGCAAATATAATTACTGCCGCAATAATCAACAAGGCAATAAGCACCCTGCGCCACCTCCGTTTTTATTCTTCCGTATTTTCGTTAGTTCCTGCGCTGACCGTGGTTTCCGTGTCATCAATAGTTTCAATCTCATACTGCTCGTACTCGGTACTGATTTTTGAAAAGTCGATTGCGGGAAGCTCTCCGGGTGTTTTAAGTCCAAAGCACCTTAAGAAATTCTGTGTAGTTCGAAACAGTATCGGTCTACCTGGCGCATCCAGTCTTCCGCATTCCTCAACCAGACCTCTTTCAACCAGACGATTTACTGCACCGTCAGAGTTAACTCCTCTTATAAACTCAACCTGACCTTTGGTTACAGGCTGTTTGTATGCTATAATTGCCAAAGCCTCCATAGCCGCATTTGATAATGCCTGTCGGCGCTGTTCGCCCAAAACGTCCTGTATGTATGCATAATACTCAGGTCTTGAGCAGAGCTGATAACCCTCGTCAATTTCTATTATTTTAAGACCTCGCATATTGGTGTCATAGCTCTCTTGAAGTCTTTTTGCCGCCATATCAATTTCCTCGACGGTAGACTCAAGTACAGCTGCAAGCTTTGAGCTTTTTACAGGCTCACCTGCTGCAAAGAGTATACCTTCGATGGCACATTCTATATTTACATTTTCCACAATTAGTCTGCTTTCTCCCTTCAAAGCGAATCTAACACGCGGTCAGTACAAAATCTTTTCTGTCGTTGTCATATTCTGCTTTTATTTTATTAAGCTTAATCATTTCAAGTATTGCAAGAAATGTGGCTATCATTTCCGGTTTTGAATCGTCGGGCTTAAATACCGACTTAAAATTCAGCTTCGGTGTTTTTGCCAGGTATTTGCATACCTTTTCCACCATATCCTCAACCGAAACCTTTTCCCTGCCGACAATGCCCGAAAAGGCACGCTTTTCAGGCTTTTTCTTCCGTTCTCTGCGAGCCATAATCGCCGCAAATGCGTCCAAAAGCTCGTCCACCTCGTGATGCCTGTCATATTCGGGAAGAGGAAACTCAATTCTCTCCTCCGGCTTAAAAAACATATATCTTGACGAGAACTCGCTCTTTCGAAGGCTTGCTGAAGCTTCTTTAAAGAGCTTGTACTCCTCTAAGCGACGTGCAAGTTCATCTCTTGGGTCTTCCTCTTCTTCGTCTGTTTCGGGCTTTGGCAGGAGCATTTTTGACTTAATGTACAAAAGCTGTGCCGCCAGCACCAGAAATTCGCTTGTATCCTCAAGGGCAGAGTCCTCAATGCCTTCTATTGCCTCTAAATACTGCTCGGTAATCTCCACAATGGGAATGTCCCATATGCTGACCTTATTTTTTGTTATAAGGTGCAAAAGAAGGTCCAGAGGCCCGTTAAAGCTTTCAAGCTTATACTGCATTTTTTCCATAATTTGTTATTCCTATACCTTTATATAAAAATACCTAAAATACCCCAAACTGCATTAAACAGCATATTCATAAAGAAATTGACACCTGTGCCGATGATGCTGTTAAACGCGCCGGAAAGGGACAAAAACATAATCACAAGTATAACATATTGCTCATAGCGGAGTATGTTGTAATAAATACGGTTTGGTATAAATAGTCCCGCTACTTTAAATCCGTCCAAAGGCGGCAGGGGGATAAGGTTAAAAACCATAAAGCAAAGATTTCTGAAAGCAAAGATAAAAACAATGCTTTTCAGAGAGTTAATAACTGAATTTGATACACCTGCCAAAAGACATAAAAGAATTATAATGTAACCCACCAATATGCCGATAAATGCAAGGATAAAGTTTGCAAGAGGTCCTGCAGCGGCAACGAGTGCCATACCCTTTGTTCTGTTTTTGTAGTAGTTGGGATTGATTTGAACAGGCTTTGCCCAGCCGAAGCCTGTTAAAATCATCAGTATTGTACCGATGATGTCCAAGTGAGCTAAGGGGTTCATTGTAAGACGTCCCTGATAACGTGGAGTAGGGTCGCCCAGCTTTGACGATACCCAGCCGTGAGCAAGCTCGTGTACCGTGAGTGCTAAAAGAGTTGTCGGAACACCTATCAGTATTGACTGTAAATTAAACATTGCAGTTTTCATTCCTTAAATAATATTATTCTTATTATATTATACAATTTTTTTCGGCTGTTGTAAAGCGAAAAACAAATATTTCTTTTGCTATTGAAAAAGATTTTTTGGTGTGATATAATGAATTCAACGAAGTTGAATTCAGCTAAATTCGCCTGACGGCTTATAGGGGGGACTTTCACGAATGTTCCGAAACGGACGGGTAAGTCTGGTTATGAAAGATAAAATGGTTCATACAGCACACCAATGACAGAGTAGGATGTCATATAAAAAATATTTTTATAGGAGGCAGTTATGAGGTTTTTAGCAGATGAACGTAAAAGATATTTCTTCTTTATGGGGGCAAGTATAGTTTTTGGCATAATATATTTTCTGACATCGCATATGAGCTATTTGATGAATATGATTGAATACAGGGCACTTACTCTCACCAATTTTGTTTATGCATTTTTAAGACTGGAGTGTCTTGTTTTGCCGGTGATATTTTTTTCAAGGCGTAATGTATTTTTCCCTAAGATATTACTGGGAAAAGCTTTTCTGATCGCGTTTGCTCTGGCTGCCCTCTCGGGTGTAATGTGGTGTTTTGAGTATCTTAATTATCATGCATTCAGAGACTTGCTTAATGAAGAGTATATGCTTTCTTATCAGGCAATTATGACCAATTACATAGCGGTAAATCGGTTGATGTGGGGTACAACGAATTTTGCTGGTATAATATTCTCGTTCATACTTTTTATTATGTATTTTACAACTGCACTTCTGCTGCATTGCCACAGAAAGATTGTGGTGGGTTGTTTTACTGTAATTTTTCTGTTCAGAGCAATCACACCGATAATCTATATATTGATTTCGGGTGAAATGGAGATTATGCTTGAGTGGTTTACGAAAAATATATTTTGGTTGCTCTCAGCCTTCTTTATGACCATGGGAATATGGTCAACAGCAATAAACGATGACCTGTGGATGGAGCATATTTGGGGAGAAGAATTACAACTGGAATTTGACGATGATGAGGAATAAGGGGGGCAATTACAGATGGAACACCATCACTATCACAGAAGCGTTGAACAAAAGAAGAAGGATAAAAAGATAAAATCTTATGCGTTATTTTTTATTATACTTGGACTTGTAGCCCTTATACCATATTTGGCATTAGAGTTTTTTCCATTTATAACCTCTATACAGGCACATCATAAAGTAAACATTACAACAATGTGCTATACAGCACTCAGACTGTTACTTGTTTTAATTCCTGTTGCTATAGTATTACCCTCAAAGGTGTACAGAATAGGAATAGAAAAAGTAAGATTACTTGGAAATCTCTTTGCTTTAGTATCACTCTTTTTCTTCTGTGGTATGGTTGCTGATATTTTGTCATACAACATATTTGCCGGATATGTTGACACAGGTGAAGACCCTATTATGATAAAGATGCTTTTAGGATATACAGGTGTAGAAGGAATCTTATTCTGCTTTGTTCAGGGTACTTTTTATCTTTTGCTTTCAAAGAAGATAAAAGGACACAAGAAAGATATCGTGTTGCTCTTTGCAGGAACATATATTACATATCTTGCGTTACCGATTTTGATGATGCTAATAAAGGATGTGCCATTCTTTACAAAGGAATGGTATATATGGCTTGGCAAAAATGCGTATCTATGGGTGTCAAACGTGTTCGTGCTTGTTGGTCTTGTAATAGCAACAAGCTCCAGACGTGTTTGGAGTGAAATTATCTGGAAATAGAGTTTAAAATCCCGTCAGTGAGGATTGACGGGGTTTTCATTTGATTAGGAGAGTTTGTATTATGGCAATAGAAAAGGTAAGAGAATATTTTACGGAAAAGGGAATAGACGGAAGAATTCAGGAGTTTGAGGTTTCAAGTGCGACGGTTGAGCTGGCGGCAGCGGCACTGGGGTGTGAGGGCAAAAGAATTGCCAAGACATTGTCCTTTCACGTTGAGGATAAGGTCATTTTGATTGTTGCAGCTGGTGATGCAAGAATTGATAATCCGAAATATAAGGCACAGTTCGGAACAAAGGCAAAAATGCTTGCATTTGATGAGGCGGAGACTTTAATTGGACACGCAGTAGGCGGAGTATGTCCTTTTGCGGTAAATGACGGTGTTGAGGTTTATCTTGACGAGTCTTTAAAACGCTTTGAAACTGTTTTTCCTGCTTGCGGTAGCTCAAACAGTGCAATAGAGCTTACAATACAAGAACTGGAAGAACTTTCCGCCTCAACAGCGTGGATAGATGTATGCAAGTATTAAATAATAAATATCACTTGAAATTTTACTGTGCTTGTGATACAATAATTTGAACATTGTTTGGAGAGTGGTATAGTGGCATACAAAATACTTTCGAAAGAAAACCTGAACTCACAGGTTTTTAAAATGGAGATAGAAGCACCGCTTGTTGCAAAAAAGGCAGAACCGGGGCAGTTTATAATATTGAGAATAGACGAATATGGTGAAAGAGTACCTTTTACCATTTCCGATTTTGACAGAGAAAAGGGCATTGTTACTATAATTGTACAAATTGTCGGCAAGACCACAAGAGATTTATCGCAGCTTGAAGCAGGAGATGAGCTTTTGGACTTTGCAGGACCTTTGGGAATGCCGACAGAGTTGGAGGGCTTTAACAAGGTTGCTGTAATAGGCGGCGGACTCGGTACGGCTATCGCGTATCCTCAGGCAAAAAAGCTCCACGCAATCGGCAGTGAAGTACATTCTATTGCAGGCTTTCGTGATAAGAGCTTTATTATTCTTGAAAAAGAGCTTGCAGAAGTTTCCGATAAGCTTGTAATTACAACCGATGACGGCTCTAACGGCACTAAGGGCTTTGTTACCGACCGATTAAGAGAGCTTATTGAGTCGGGTGAAAAATATGATGCAGTTATTGCTATTGGTCCGCTTATGATGATGCGTGCCGTATGCAAGGTAACAGAGGAGTACGGAATTAAAACGATAGTTAGTATGAACCCTGTTATGATAGACGGAACGGGTATGTGCGGCGGCTGCCGTGTTATTGTTGGCGGCGAGACAAAATTTGCCTGTGTTGACGGCCCCGACTTTGACGGACATCTTATCGATTGGGATTCTGCCCTTAACAGACAGAGAATGTTTAAATCCCACGAAAAATGCGCCTGCGATGAAGGGCATTGCCGTATAGGCAGAATTTCAAAACCAGAGTAGTACGGAGAGTGATAGAAGAATGCCTAATATGTCTTTAAATAAGAATCCAATGCCCGAGCAATGCCCGAATGAAAGGAACAAGAACTTTTTGGAGGTTGCCAAGGGCTATACAGAGGAAATGGCAATAGATGAGGCGAAAAGGTGCTTAAACTGCAAGCACAAGCCTTGTATGGGGGGTTGCCCTGTAAGTGTTAAAATCCCTGAATTTATTGCGTTTGTTGCAGAAGGCGAGTTTGAAAAAGCATATCAGAAGATAAAGGAAACGAATTCTTTGCCTGCTGTTTGCGGCAGAGTTTGTCCGCAGGAAAAGCAGTGTGAGTCAAAATGCGTCAGAGGTATCAAGGGCGAAAGTGTTGCAATAGGAAGACTTGAACGCTTTTGTGCCGACTGGCATATGAAGAATGTTGAGGATGATATTACTGTTCCCGAAAAGAACGGCAAAAAAGTAGCAGTTGTAGGCTCAGGCCCTGCAGGACTTACTGCAGCGGGGGATTTGGCAAAGAGAGGCTACGATGTAACTGTTTACGAGGCTTTTCACGTTGCAGGCGGTGTGCTTATGTATGGCATACCCGAATTTAGACTCCCCAAGGATATTGTTCAAAGGGAAATTGACGGCCTTAAAAAGCTTGGTGTTAAAATCGAAACTAATGTAATAATCGGCAAGACGATTATGATTGATGAGTTGGTGGAGGAAATGGGCTTTGACGCTGTGTTTATCGGCACGGGAGCGGGACTTCCGTCCTTTATGGGAATTGAGGGAGAGAACCTTAACGGCGTATATTCGGCAAACGAGTTTCTGACCAGAATAAATCTTATGAAGGGTTATAAATTCCCCGACTATGATACGCCTGTTTATGTTGGCAAAAACGTTGCAGTTTTTGGTGGCGGAAACGTTGCGATGGACGCAGCACGCTCGGCAAAGAGAATGGGTGCTGAAAATGTATATATTATCTACCGCAGAGGCAAGGAAGAATTACCTGCCAGAAAGGAAGAGGTAATGCACGCAGAGGAGGAGGGTATAATCTTCAAGCTGCTTGCAAATCCTGTAAGACTTATAGGCGAAGATGGATGGCTTAAATCTGTTGAGGTGGTTGATATGGAGCTTGGCGAGCCTGACAGCTCAGGCAGACGCAGACCTGTTAAAATAGAAGGCTCAGAGCATACAGTGGAAATAGATACAGCAGTTGTTGCAATAGGTCAAACACCCAATCCGCTTATTAAAAAGACCACAAAAGGTCTTGAAACGAATGCTAAAGGCTGTATAGTTGCTGATGAAAAGGGTAAAACCTCAAGAGATGCAATATATGCGGGCGGCGATGCAGTAACAGGTGCGGCTACGGTAATTCTTGCAATGGGAGCAGGTAAAACGGCTGCTCAGGCAATAGACGAGCTGCTCGGATAATAGGTAACCAAAGACCAAGCGGTCTTATAAATAAAAGGGGGTAAAATAAATGTCCATCATTAAAGAATTCAAGGATTTTATCACAAGAGGAAATGTAATCGACCTGGCAGTCGGCGTTATTATGGGTTCGGCTTTTACAAAAATCGTTACAGCGCTTACCCAGAATATTATTATGCCGCTTCTGACAATCATTACAGGTAAGGTTTCAGTTGCAGACCTTAAGGGAGTAATTGGTGTAACGGAGATTCCATACGGCTTGTTCTTGCAGGCTATTATAGATTTCCTGCTTACTGCAATAGCAATCTTTGCTATGATTAAGGTTATAAACACCGTATCAAAGAAAATGGAAGCGCTGAGAAAAAAGAAGGAAGAAGAAGCTGAACCTGAAGCAGAGCCAGAGCCTTCTGAGGAGACAAAGCTCCTTACAGAAATCCGAGACCTTCTCAAAAACAAATAATATTACCAACCCAAGAGGCATATATTTTAAATATATGCCTCTTTTTTGTGGGCGGAATTTTAAGTTAAAAAGGAGAAAAGGTTATGGCAATAGAACATGTAACAAGAGTGCAGGAGATAAAGAATACTCAGGTTTTAAATCTTACAAACAGAGAGAATCTTAATGTGTCAGGAGTAAATGATGTTTTGAATTTTTCCGATACGCAAATTGAGCTTGACACAAATATGGGTCTTCTTTTAGTAAAAGGAGACGGACTTAAAATAATAAACATTTCGACAGAAAACAAAAGTGCAGAGCTTTGCGGCAGAGTGTCTGTTTTAGAGTATAAAAAGCAACGTGAGAAAAAAAGCTTTATTGCGAATTTGCTTAAATAATGTATGTACCGTTAGGATTTGAAACAATCGGCTTTTTGTATATGTGCTTAGCAGGTGCGGCAAGCGGAGTCTGTTACCATATCATAAAAACCCTTTTTTTACCAATAAAATCAAAGGAATTAAAAGGTGTATTTGTTGGTATTCTGGTTTCCTTATGCTATGGCTTTATACTAACCTTTACAGCATACTATTATAACCACGCACACCTCAGGTACTTTATGCCGATTGCCTTTTTGTTGGGGAGTGTAATCTATTTTTTCACCATCGGCAGAGTGGTTGTTATAATTTTTGAAAAGATATGGGCAATTTTTTTCAAAATTTGTCTTTTAATTTTTAAAATACTATTGACACCGATGCGTTTTTTGCTTAAAATTATAATGATGCCAATAGGTATGGCAGGAAGAATGTTGTGTAAACTAAAAGCAGGACTTTCCGTCTTAATTGGGGGAATTATAAATGAGCAGAGAAAAAAAGCGAAATTTCATAAAAAGCACTCTCGGAATAGGGGTACTGTGCGCTCTCGCAGCGGTAATAATGATAATTCGCGGCATAAGCGTTCAGCCGGACATAAACGAAAACAAACAGGAAATAGCTGAGCTTGAAAGCGAGATCGAAGCTGCAAAGGAACGTCAGGCAGAGGTTGACCATATGAGAGAGAATGCTGATTCGGATGAGTATATCGAAAAGGTTGCAAGGGATACACTCGGTATGGTTAAGAGCGACGAGATAGTATTTATCGACGTATCTGAAGAATAGTTAAGGCATAGTTAAGAATAAGATATACTAAGGAGGAAGAATTCCCAAAATGTCATTTGAGGTAGGAAGCATAGTAGAGGGTAAGGTGTCCAAAGTAATGCCGTTTGGTGCATTTGTATCACTCCCCGGTAAAAAATCAGGACTTGTACATATCTCCGAGGTTGCAAGGGATTATGTAGAAAACATCAACGACCATATCAAAGAGGGCGATGAGGTTAAGGTTAAGATTGTCAAAATTGATGATGACGGAAAGATTAGTCTTTCTATAAAGCAGGCATTAGAGCCGAAAAAAAGGTCGGATAAAAAGTCGGCTGAACAGGCTCCCAAAGGTCCCGTACGTCCTGCGGACATTGATTGGGGTAGTAGTAATAATTCTTCTGCCCTATCCTTTGATGATATGCTAAACAGATTTAAACAGGATTCAGATGAGAAGATGCAGGCACTTAAGCGCTCTAACGATTCCAAGCGCTCAGGCGGGTATAGAAGAGGCGGCGGCTCGTACTAAATAAGCTGATTACATAGGTACTAAATCGTTCAGATTCCCGATTATTCGGGCTATGTGAACGATTTTTGCGTATTTTAAAGGACAGTTTTTGAAAGGAATTTACGATGGACAGAAATAACTATACACTGTTAACAGATTTTTATGAATTTACTATGGCCAACGGGTTCTTTAACAAGGGTTACGGCGATAAAATCGCCTATTTTGATATGTTCTTTAGGCGTGTACCAGACGATGGCGGATTTGCGATAATGGCAGGTGTGGAGCAGCTTATAGAGTACCTTCAAAAGCTTTCTTTTTCTGATGAGGATATAGAGTATTTAAGGGGCAAGGGACTCTTTTCCAAGGAGTATCTTGAATACCTTAAAAATTTCAAATTTACTTGCGATGTCTGGGCAATACCTGAGGGTACACCAATTTTCCCCAATGAGCCTGTTGTCGTAGTAAGAGGACCTGTGGTGCAGGCGCAGTTTGTGGAAACGATGATACTTTTAACAATCAACCACCAGAGCCTCATAGCAACAAAGGCAAACAGAATAGTCCGTGCCGCTGACGGCAGACCGGTAATGGAATTCGGTTCACGTCGTGCTCAGGGCTACAGTGCAGCGATATACGGTGCAAGAGCGGCATATATAGGAGGCTGCGCAGGCACGGCCTGTGCAGCAGCAGAGAGAGATTTCGGTGTAAAGGCTATGGGCACGATGGCGCATAGCTGGATACAGCTTTTTGATAGCGAATACGAGGCGTTTAAAGCATATGCCGAAGAATACCCCGACAGCTGCACACTTCTTGTAGATACCTATAACGTGTTAAGTTCGGGTATTCCAAATGCGATAAAGGTATTTGATGAAGTGTTAAAGCCACTTGGAAAACGTCCCAAAGGAGTCAGGATTGACTCGGGAGATATAACCTATCTCTCTAAAAAATGCCGAAAAATGTTAGATGAGGCAGGATACCAGGACTGCGCGATAGTTGCATCTAATTCGCTTGATGAGCATATAATCCGCGAAATGATAGCTCAGGGTGCAGAAATAGACCTTTTTGGAGTAGGAGAAAGGCTTATTACCTCTAAATCCGCACCGGTGTTCGGCGGAGTATATAAGCTTGCGGCAGTGGAGAATGAGGACGGGGAGATAATACCGAAAATTAAGGTTTCTGAAAATGTCGGAAAGATAACAACGCCCGGCTTTAAACAGGTTTATCGACTCTATTCCCGAGAAACGTCAGCGGCTATTGCCGACGTCATAACACTTCACGGCGAGGTAATAGACGATACAAAGCCATACGAAATTTTTGATGCAGAGCATAGCTGGAAACGTAAAATCGTTACCGACTTTTATGCAAGGCCTCTTTTAAAGCCTATTTTTAAAAATGGCAAACTTGTATACCAGCAGCCATCTTTGGAAACACTTCGGGAATATTGCAAAATTGAGATAGACGGCTTGTGGGACGAGGTTAAGCGCTTTGAAAATCCGCACGAATACTATGTTGATTTGTCCCAAAAGCTTTGGGATGTAAAATACGG
>JAZROS010000022.1:0-6001 GCA_045648825.1 Clostridia bacterium
ATATCAAGAATAGACGCAGATATTACAACCTTTGATATGCGTACAAGAAAGCCAAACTCGCACGAGCTTATGGATAATGTTACTATGCACACCTTTGGGCATATGTTCTCCACATATATCAGAAACACAGAGCTTGATGTACTCTATTTTGGACCTATGGGTTGTCAGACGGGCTTTTATCTTTTAGTAAGAAATGCCGACAATGACAAGGTGCTTGCAGAAATTAAGACTGCACTTTCGAAGATAATTTCGCACGAGGGTGATGTGTTCGGTGCATCGGAAATAGAATGTGGAAACTATTTGTCCCTTTCACTTCCCTCGGCAGTAAAAGAAGCGGAGCACTATCTTGAAATTTTGAACAGCTCGCCTATCAACTACAAATACTATTAAAAAGGAAGAATAATAATGCTTGGAATACTTGGTGCAATGGATATAGAGGTTGACGGACTAAAAGCTATGGCAACCGATGTTACTGAGGAGAAAATCAGCGGAAAAACCTTTATATGCGGCAAAATACACGGTAAGGATGTTGTTATAGCCAAGTGCGGAATAGGTAAAGTAAATGCCGCTCTTTGTGCAGAGGCTATGATTTTAAAATACAACCCTGATTTAATTATAAACACAGGGGTTGCGGGTTCTTTAACAAGAGACCTTTTAATAGGCGATATTGTAATAGCTGACAGCGTATGCCAGCACGATTTTGACACAAGCCCATTAGGCGACCCAATAGGACTTATTCCGGAGGTAAACCTCGTAAAAATACCTGCTGATAAAGCGGCAAAGGAAAAGCTTGAAGCAGTTATAAAAAAGTTAGGACTAAACTCCAAAACAGGTACTGTTGCATCGGGAGATGCGTTTATCGCAAGCTCAGAGAAAAAAGATTTTATAGTATCCTATTTCGGTGCCTTGGCGTGTGAAATGGAAGGCGCAAGCATTGGTCAGGTTTGTGCAGTAAATAATACGCCTTTTGCAGTACTTCGTGCCCTTTCGGACAGCGCTGACGAAGGCTCGTGCGAAGACTATCCCGCATTTTGCAAATTAGCTGCTAAAAACTCAATAAATGTTATAAGCGAATTTATAAGAGCCGACTAAACAGTCGGCTCTTTTTGACTAATATCTATGCCTTTGATACATCTTCACAAGAAGTGTTCCCGTAACAATACCCGCTACCGACTGCACTGCATTTCCCGGCATACTCAAAAGTGCTGCTGCAAAGCCGTATACAAATCCCTCGAATATGTAGTATCCTATTACCATCACCGCTTCAGCCAAAACAGCTGATATTATTACAGCAACCGTCTTATTCACACGGCTTGAAAGCCATTTTATCATCGCATATGACAGTACAGCCATAAATCCTTTTACAACAAAGGTGGCAGGCATATATGGCACAAATCCAGAGAATAAATCTGCCAGAGCTGACCCTATTCCTGCTGCAAGAAATCCATAAAGCGGCCCAAGCAGAAATCCGCACAAAATCACAATTCCGTCGCCAAGATTTATATAGCCGTTTGGTGTCAGTTGTATTTTTATAATCATTGTTGCTACACACACGAGCGCAGCAAGCATTGCTGACATAACCACTTTCCTCGTATTATTCATATTAAAGACCCTCTTTCTGTATATTATTAAATATTGTACTCCCACATTTTTTGTATGTCAAGAAAACTGTTTATTTTTTTTACAAAATGATACAAAAAAGCTTGCAAAACAGGAAATAATATGTTATAATCCAAAGTGGTGTGCTTTGCACAGCAAAAAATATGTAAGGAGGGATACCGAATGAAGCAAGGAATTCATCCCGAATACAAGCAGACTACTATCAGATGTGCTTGCGGAGAGGTAATTGAGATTGGTTCTACTAAGGAAAATATCCAGGTGGAAATCTGCTCAAAGTGCCATCCTTTCTACACAGGTAAGCAGAAGCTCGTCGATACAGGCGGTCGTGTAGAAAAGTTCAACAAGCGTTTCAACAGAAAGTAAGCTTATTGTATTTCTTGATTTTTTGCAAATTAAGGTTAAACCTACGCTTGGACGACCGAATCACCAACGGTTTCTCAGCGACAGGGGATCATTTATTATAGGAGGTGAAAGCAATGACAAAGGAGCGTAAGCAGGAAATTATCGCTACATTCGCTACACACGAAGGCGATACAGGTTCTCCCGAGGTGCAGATTGCACTTTTGACCGAGAGAATTAACCACCTAAACAACGAGCATCTTAACACTCACAAGAAGGACAACCACTCCAGACGTGGTCTTCTTATGATGGTTGGTAAGAGACGTGGTCTTATGAACTACCTTAAGGAACAGGATATCGAAAGATATCGTGCCTTAATTGCTAAACTTGGTCTTAGAAAGTAAGAAATTTTGTTTATGGGCAAGCATTTATGTTTGCCCATAAATTTGATTTTGCGGAGATATCTTAGCATATAAATAGAGCAGCTTTATATTAAAGCTGTTGTATTTATCTGCTGATATATCTCCCACTTAAACATTTAAACAAAGGAGATGTAAAAAATATGTTCAGAACATTTGAAACAATGCTTGCAGGACGCAAACTGGTTGTTGAAACAGGCAAAATGTGCTGCCTTTCAAACGGACACTGCTTAGTCCGTTACGGCGACACTGCGGTAATGGTGAATGTAACCGCATCAAGAATGCCCAGAGAAGGTATCGACTTCTTCCCTCTTTCAGTTGACTATGAGGAGAAGCTTTACTCGGTAGGTAAAATCCCCGGCGGATACATCAAGCGTGAGGGTAAGCCGTCAGAAAAGGCTATCCTTACATCAAGAGTTATAGACAGACCTATCCGTCCGCTATTCCCCGCAGACCTTCGTAACGACGTCTCGGTTGTTGCAACAGTTCTTTCTGTTGAACACGACAATCCGCCCGAGGTTGCAGCTATGATAGGTACTTCTATCGCTCTTTCAATATCCGATATCCCCTGGGCAGGCCCTATAGGCGGTGTATGGCTCGGCTTAGTTGACGGCGAGTTTGTTATAAACCCGACAGAAGCACAGCGTGAGAAATCCGAAATGCACGTAACCTTGGCAGGTACTAAAGAAAAAATCATTATGATCGAAGCAGGTGCTAACGAGGTTGCCGAGGACGTAATGCTCGACGGTATCAAGTTCGCACACAAGACAATTATCGAAATCTGCGAATTTATCGATGGTATTCGTGCAGAAATTGGCAAACCCAAGTTTGAATACACACCGCACACAGTAAATGCAGACCTTTGGAATGCAATTAAAGATATGTGCTATGACAAGATTAAGTTCGCACTTGACACAGATGACAAGAATATCCGCGACGAGCGTATGGGTGTTATCGAAAGCGAAATTGTCGAAAAGCTTTCAGAACAGTTCCCCGACCTCACAACCCAGCTCGGCGAAATTCTTTACAAAATGCAGAAGGAAATCGTTCGTGCATGGCTTTACGAGGGCAAGCGTGTTGACGGCAGAGGTCTTGACGAAATAAGACCGCTCGCAGCAGAGGTTGACCTTTTAGCAAGAACACACGGCTCAGGTATGTTTACCAGAGGTCAGACTCAGGTTCTTACCATTGCAACACTCGCACCTCTTGCAGAGATGCAGCGTCTTGACGGTATCGACAACGAGGAAAGCAAGAGATATATGCACCACTACAACTTCCCCTCATACTCTGTTGGAGAAACAAGACCTTCAAGAGGCCCTGGCAGACGTGAGATAGGACATGGTGCATTGGCAGAGCGTTCACTTGTTCCGGTACTTCCCTCTGAGGAAGAGTTCCCGTACGCAATCCGTACAGTATCTGAGGTGCTTTCTTCTAACGGTTCTACTTCACAGGGCTCTGTATGCGGCTCTACACTTGCTCTTATGGCTGCAGGCGTGCCCATTAAGGCTCCCGTTGCAGGTATCTCCTGCGGTCTTATCACAACCGACGAAGGCTTTACAACAATGGTTGATATTCAGGGCCTCGAGGACTTCTACGGCGAAATGGACTTTAAGGTAGCAGGTACTAAGAAGGGTATTACTTCTATTCAGGTTGATATAAAGAACGACGGTCTTACCTACGAGGTAATTTCCGAAGCATTCCAAAAGACAAGAATTGCACGTTGCCACATCATTGATGATGTTCTATTAAAGGCAATACCTGAAGTTCGCGACCACCTTTCACCGTATGCTCCGAAGGTTATGACAATGCACATTGACCCGGACAAGATTCGTGAAGTTATCGGTCAGGGCGGTAAGGTTATACAGAAGATTGTTGCTGATACAGGCGCTAAGATTGATATTGAAGACGACGGCACAATCTATATCTTCGCTGTTGATCAGGCATCAGGCAACGCTGCTCGCGAGACTATCGAGCTTATCGTAAAAGAGCCTGAGGTTGGCGAGATTTACACAGGTATTGTTAAAACAATCACCGCATTCGGTGCATTTGTCGAAATCCTCCCCGGAAAAGACGGACTTTGCCACATCTCCAAGCTTGCACCTCACCGTGTAGAAAAGGTTGAGGATGTTGTAAAAGAGGGCGATATGCTTACCGTTAAGGTTATGGAAATTGACGCAAAGACAGGCAAAATCAGCCTTTCACACAAGGACACACTTCCAAGAGAAGAACGTGCTCCCAAGAAGACAGAAGATACTGATGCTGAATAAGTAAAACAAAAAAACGCTTATGCAACCCGCATAAGCGTTTTTTCATATAATATACATAAACAGTGCAAGTATTATCAAAAAGCCGAAATTGTAAATGGAGAACATTTTTATGTAATATCGTGCTTTCCCCTCATTGTGCTTTACATACTCACGGAAGGTAATAAGGCTCGCAAGTGATGCTATAAGAGTTCCTACACCCCCGATATTAACTCCTACAAGCAGTTCCCTATAATTATCTGTAAACTGAGATAGAAGTATTGCCGACGGGACATTACTTATAATCTGGCAGGAAAGGACGCTAAAAATAAGTGTACTCTTATTTAAAAGTTCAGAGAAAAACTCTCTTACCACACCGACTCTTGCCATATTTCCTGCAAATATAAAGAAGAAAACAAAGGTCATCAAAAGCGGATAATCAACCATTTTAAGTGCTTTTCTGTCGACAAACATCAATACAGCAGGTATTACTAGCAACCCTATCCAATAGGGTATCCCCCTGAACACTATCGCTATCGAGAGTGCAAACAGCAGAAGATACAAGATAGTTTTTTTCGGGTTCAACTTCACTTTTTCATCAGGAAGACTAAGCTCTTCATTTTTCACAAAGATAAGACAGCAAAGTGTAATCAAAATCACCGATAACGCAAACGGCAGAAACATAATTCTAATAAATTCGAGATTTGGTATCTCAAAGGTTGAATACAGGTACAAATTCTGCGGATTACCGAAAGGCGTTAACATTCCGCCTAAGTTCGCCGCAATGTTCTGCATTATAAAGGTAAATGCCATATACTTTTCCTTGCCCGTTGTCGTAAGCACAAAATACCCCAGAGGCAAAAAGGTCAAAAGCGCCATATCGTTTGCAATCAGCATTGAGCCTATAAAGGTTATATAAACGAGTGCCAGTATGCTCATTCTGGTGGTCTTAAATATCTGCACAACACGCCGTGCAAGTATGTAAAAGAAATTTATATTCTTTAGTGCGCACACAACCGCCAACACACAGAACAAGCACGCAAGAGTCTTATAATCAAAGTAACCCACATATAAACTGTCGGGCGGAACAACAAAGCTTGTCAGCACCGCCGCACAAAGTGCAATCACCATAACTGCATTTTTCTTTATAAATGAAACCATTTTTATTAACCCCTTAATATAATATCCACCAAAAAATAATTATATCAAAATTTCAGCAGAAATCAACACTTTTGTATAAAAACAGACACATTCCTCCTAAGAGAAATGTGTCTGTTTTTTTAACCTATAAACATCTGTGTCCAATAGTTCCCGTTCTTAACATATCCCACACCAATTTTTGTGTAGGAAGAATTAAGGATATTCGCCCTGTGTCCTGAT
>JAZROS010000023.1:0-3828 GCA_045648825.1 Clostridia bacterium
AAAATAGAAATGCAGTTATGTTCACGCTGCGGCAAAAATCCCGCAGTAATATATATATCAAAAATAGAGGGCGACAAGACCTCCAACGAGGGCCTTTGTTTAGCTTGTGCAAAACAGCTTGGTATTGCACCGCTTAACAATATGATAGAGCAGATGGGCATAAGCGATGAGGATATTGATATGCTCAACAGCCAAATGGCAGACTTCGCCGAAAATATGACAGGTCTTGCCTCGGAGGGCGATATTCAGGAAATGATGAGAAGCTTGTCGGACGGTGAATTTGACGAAGGCGGTGCGGCTACTACCCCGCTTTCCTTTATGTCAAATCTGTTTAACAAGGACAAGCCGCAGGAAATGAACGATGAAAAGGGCGACAGCAAGAAGAAAAATAAGAAAAAGCCTAATATGAACGGCAAAAAGTCAATGCTTGATACCTACGGCGTAAATCTTACCGCAAAGGCGGCATCGGGCAAGGTTGACCGTGTAATAAACCGAAATGACGAAATTGAACGTGTGATACAGATTTTAAACCGCCGTTCCAAGAATAATCCCGTAATTCTCGGCGAGCCGGGTGTCGGCAAAACCGCGATTGCAGAGGGTTTAGCCTGCCGCATATTTGAGAAGAGAGTTCCGCCAAAGCTTTTTGGCTGTCAGCTTTATTTAATCGACTTTGCCGCACTTGTTGCAGGAACACAGTTTAGAGGTCAGTTTGAGGCAAGGCTTAAGAACCTCTTGACCGAAGCGGAAGAAGCAGGCAACACCGTACTTGTAATTGATGAAATTCACAACATTGTCGCCGCAGGCGATGCCGAGGGTGCAATGAGCGCCGCAAACATTCTAAAGCCTGCTCTGGCACGAGGTGAAATTCAGATTATAGGCGCTACCACCCTTTCCGAGTACAGAAAGCACATCGAAAAGGACTCCGCTTTAGAGCGCCGTTTCCAGCCTGTAATCGTAGACGAGCCGAGTGTTGAGGAGAGTATCGAAATCTTAAAGGGTATCCGTGATTATTACGAGAACTACCACAAGGTAAAAATCAGCGACGAGGTCATAGAAGACGCGTGCCGTATGAGCGAGCGGTATATAACCGACCGTTTTCTGCCCGACAAGGCTATTGATGTGATTGACGAGGCAGGTAGCCGTGTCAATCTTAAAAACATTGCTCTTTATGATGTAAAGGTAATTACCGAGCGTCTTAACGCAATCGGCGGCGAGGAGCAGGAGGCAACAGAAAACGAGGACTACGAACGTGTTGCTGAGCTTAAGGGCGAAAGACTAAAGCTCCAAAGCGAGCTCAAGGAAAAGGAAGTTTTGGCAGCAGATGCCGTTATCACTCACGATGACATAGCGGCAGTAATCGAGAGCTGGACAAAAATCCCCGTACACAAGCTTACATTGGACGAAACGGAAAAGCTTAAAAACTTAGAAGAGCTTATACACAAGAGAGTTGTAGGTCAGGAGGAGGCAGTTGAAGCCGTAAGCCGTGCTATACGCAGAGGCAGGGCCAACATCTCCAGAAGAAAAAGACCTGTTTCCTTTATCTTTGCAGGCTCTACAGGCGTAGGTAAAACCGAGCTGGTAAAGACCATTGCAGAGGTAATGTTTAATAACGAGGAGGCTTTAATCCGCCTTGATATGTCCGAGTATATGGAAAAGCACTCGGTTTCAAAGCTTATCGGCTCACCGCCAGGTTATGTCGGCTATGACGATGCAGGTCAGCTTACCGAAAAGGTCAGAAGAAAGCCCTATTCTGTTATTCTCTTAGACGAGATCGAAAAGGCGCATCCCGAGGTATTTAATCTGTTCCTGCAGATTTTGGACGACGGCAGAGTTGCCGACAGCCACGGAAAGATAGTGAATTTTGAAAACACTATCATTATAATGACCACCAACGCAGGCGGCGAATTTAAGTCAGGCGCATTAGGCTTTAATTCAAATGACGAGGTTAAAATATCAGACAACGTGGACAAGAGCCTTAAAGAGTTCTTTAAGCCCGAGTTCTTAAACAGAATTGATGAGATTGTAACCTTCTCACCGCTTAGCAAGGACCAGCTTCGCAAAATTATCGACCTGATGCTTAAGGATATTGTAGACCAGCTTAAAGACCGCGGTGCAGAAATTGAAGTAACCGATAGCGCTAAGGAAGTTATCCTCGAAGAAGGCTATGACGTAAAATACGGCGCAAGACCGCTAAAGCGTGCTATACAAAAGCTTGTAGAGGATAAGCTGGCTAAGCTTTCCTTAGACGGCAAAATTATAAACGGCACAAAAATTATGGTGGATAGCAAGGATAATGAGCTTTTATTTACAACGGCAAATGTATAAAAAAATCTCTCTGTAGAATTACAGAGAGATTTTCATTTGTAATAATCTTTAATCATCTTCCAATAATTTTGAGGGAGAAATTTCTAAAACTTGTGCAATCTTAAACAATGTTTCCAGTGATACACCTCTTACAGTACCCGTGCCCTCCACTTGTCCTACAAAATTAACACTCTTGCCTATCAGCTCTGCAAAAGCTTCCTGTGTATATCCGTTCTTCTTTCTGTAATAAGCAATTTTCAGTCCTAAAGTTATGTATCTGTCAGGAAATTCAGTTTTCATATCATCTCCTCCTTAATCTGTCTATATTTTATCAACAAAAGAGAAGAATTATAATTGATACTATATAAATATTTCTTTACTTTAAGTAAATAATATTGTATAATAATTAAAGTAATATCAACAATATAGAGGAGCAGTTTATTACAGGGAGGGAAAGAAAATGATTGATGCAAAAGTTGAGAATAAGACCATTACAGAACGAAATATATACGGTTGTGCTTCCGATTTAATATTGGATGTAGTAACCTTAGCAGCATATGTCTTGGACTTTGCCGCCACTAATGAAACCACTTATCACATTTTAAGAGATATATTAACTGAATCTATTATACTCTTAGAGTATGAGAACCGCAGAAAAGGACAACAATCCAGATAGTGTAATTTGAAAGAAGGTAGAGACCTATGTCTCTACCTTCTTGCCATCTGATACTTTTTTGGTGTTACACCCTTGATTTTTTTAAACACATTAGAAAAATAATTGCTGTCGTTAAACCCGCACTCTGCGGCAACGGCGGTTATCGGCAAATTTGTTTTTGATAAAAGCTCCTCCGCCGCCCTTATTCTTGCGATATTGATATACTCATTCAATCCCATTCCCGTAACACCCTTAAAAAGCCTTGAAAAGTGCCACGGGCTCATATAATACTTTGCCGCAAGATTTTCCAGGCAAAGGTCCTCGTTATAGTTCTCGCTTATAAATTTTGCAGCATTCTGCACCACAAAATACGAGTCGCTGAGATGCGTACCGCGTCCCTTATGAGAGTATCTCGAAATCAATATAAGGAGCTGGTCAAAATATAGCCTCTGCATTCTGCGGTATCCGCTCTGTTCCCTCTCTGTTTCCTTTTCTATACATACAAATATATTCTGAAGCTCATATTGATTTTCCTGACTCACTCTTACATACTTATTCTCCTTAAGATAGGTTATATATTCCACGTTATCCTCATCAATCAAGCTGTCATCAAAGGAAAAAAGCACTCTTTCAACGTTCTCGCTCTCACCGTAATCGACTCGGTGCACAGTCCCCTTTGGCACAAAAACAATATCCCCCGCCTCCAGCATAAAGATATCATTACCCAGAAAGTACTTAGCCTGCCCCTTTGCAAGATAATAAAGCTCATGCTTGTCGTGGTAATGTGCATACGGTCTGGGAGAAAACCGCCTGTGCCTTTTCCGCTCAAAAAAATCTATTTCATCAACCTTATAAAGTGCCATCTTCTC